>JAGWPI010000168.1 GCA_028877005.1 Bacteroidota bacterium
CAAAAAGAAAACCTGCCGGTTAGTTGGGTAAAATTTTCTGCAAATAACAATTCCAGTTCCTCATTTGGTGCTGCAAAATGGGGGTCGCTACCCTCTGTATAAGGAAAGGGAACAGGCACCGGTTGCGCCAGTGCCTGCCTTATTTTTTTTAGTATATTTTCTTTTGCCGAAGAAACCTGCATAACTATACTTCTTTTTGTTCTGCTTCCTGATTACCGGTTAGTCCATCGCCACCTACTGCGGGTATGTTGGTGGGTGGTACGCCACCAATAGGATCAGGTTCAATAGGATTATCCAATATCTTTTTTTCTTCAAAAGGACGTTTGCCTATTAGCTCTTCTACATCGCTTTTGTGCAAAACTTCTTTGTCTAGTAATGCTTTGGCTAATTTTTCTACGGCTTCTTTCTTTTCCGTTAATAACTGTATGGTTTTTTGATAAGCCTCGTCAATAATGTTTCTTACGGCTTCATCAATCATTTTACCGGTTTCTTCACTGTAAGGTTTGGTAAAAGTGTTTTCTTGTGAAGGGTCATAAAAACTTACATTACCAATTTTATCATTCATACCATAAACAGTAACCATACTGTAAGCAATACGGGTAACTTGTTGTAGATCGTTGGAAGCACCGGTTGATATTTTACCAAAGAAAATTTGCTCAGACGCACGACCACCCAGCGTCATACAAATTTGATCCATTAACTGATCAGTGTTGTATAAATACTGCTCTTTGGGGGTGTATTGTGCATAGCCCAATGCAGCAGTACCTCTGGGCACAATGGTTACTTTTAATAATGGATAAGCATATTCTAAAAACCAGCCGCAAATAGCATGACCTGCTTCGTGGTAGGCAATAATTTCTTTTTCGTGTGGGGCAATAATTTTATTTTTCTTTTCCAATCCGCCAATTACCCGGTCAATTGCATCCTGAAAATCAATCATCTCTACGGCTGTTTTGTTTTTTCGGGCAGCAATTAAAGCAGCTTCATTACAAACATTAGCAATATCGGCACCTGCAAAACCAGGGGTTTGTTCGGCCAATTTATAAATATCTAATGTTTCAGATACTTTAATAGGGGCTAAATGCACTTTAAAAATGGCTTCACGGCCTTTTAAATCGGGCTTATCAATGGTAATTTGCCTATCAAATCTACCGGGACGCAGTAAAGCACTATCTAACACATCGGGGCGGTTCGTAGCTGCCAAAATAATAATACCGGAGTCGCCGCCAAAACCATCCATTTCAACCAATAATTGGTTCAGTGTATTTTCGCGTTCATCGTTACTCATAATGGCATTTCTACCACGGGCACGGCCAATAGCATCTATTTCATCAATAAAAATAATACAGGGTGCTTTTTCACGAGCTTGTTTAAATAAATCGCGAACCCTGCTGGCACCTACACCCACAAACATTTCCACAAAATCGCTACCGCTTAGGCTAAAGAAAGGTACTTGTGCTTCGCCGGCCATTGCTTTGGCCAATAAAGTTTTACCCGTTCCCGGAGGACCAATTAATAAGGCGCCTTTTGGGATTTTACCGCCCAAGGCAGTATATTTTTTGGGATTTTTGAGGAAATCTACTATCTCCATTACTTCTACTTTGGCTTCATCCAATCCGGCTACATCGCCAAAGTTGATGTTTACTTTTGCGCCCTTATCAAATAAAGTAGCTTTTGATTTACCAATACTAAAAATGCCACCGGCTCCACCACCGCCACCGGCTCCACCACCCATTTTGCGCATAAACAATATCCAAACCCCAATCACCAATGCCATGGAAATAAGGGTACTGAAAATAGGACCTCCAAACCAGTCAGCATCATCGGTTGGATAGGTAGGTACTTGCTGTACCTCAGGATGGGTTTTGTAAAACTGATCCATTTGGTCATTAAATACCTTCCAATCGGTTACTTTGAATTCAAATACAGGTACATTTTTAAAGTCGGCGGGATTAAGTTTACGCTTAAACTTTTCAGTATAAAAAGGCTTAGTTAAACTATCTGGTTTTATGTATACCCGCACCAATTCTTTATTACGTACCAAATCTAACTTTTCAATATCGCCTTTTGCCAACATGTTTTGTTCCATATCTTGTTGGCTAATTTTTGCAGATTCAGGTGTAAACCTGCCCCAAAAAGTAGAGCCGATTAATACAGCAAAAACAATTAAATAAATCCAATAAATATTGAATTTGGGTGTTTTTTTATTAGAACTACCATCACCACCTTTATCTGTAAACGGAAATTTGGGTTTATTATCTTCTTGTGCCATATACGTTGCGCTTCAATTTTAAGTGTTTTACTATAAAAATATTAGGGTTAATCTTCGCTGTGGGCGGTTGCTGCTGCATCACTCCACATATCTTCTAATTGGTAAAATTTCCTGGCATCCGGTTGCATTATATGTACCACTACGCTTACATAATCTACTAATATCCAATGAGCTTGTTGCATACCTTCTTGGCGGTAAGGCATTTCATTACACAATTCCTTTACCTGCCAAGTTACATAATCCGCTATTGCCTTTACTTGTGTGGTGCTGGTGGCTTCACAGATAATAAAAAAATCTGCTACAGCCTCGGGTATGTTACGCAGATCTAAGCTGGTAATGTGTGCGCCCTTCTTTTCCTGAATAGCACTAATAATGGTTTTAAAAATTTTTGAGTTTCTATTTAGCCGGGAAACTTTATTGGTTTTGCGGTTATTTATTGCTGAAAGCGGTGCCAATAATCAGATAAATTTTAGTGAAAAAATAAATTTTTAATTATTCAATATAAACAAAACAGTTGAACCTTACAAACAGTTCATTTTATTTCTGTTTCTCTTCCAAACCAATACAAAAAACAGTTTTATATAGGCTTCACCTGCCTGTTTATATCTTTGTGTCAAAAGTAACAATCTTTTGTCATCTAACAGCAATATATCCGCCATTGGGCAACGCTGGATTGAACTCAGCACCGTTGATAGTACCAATAACTATGCCCTTACACTAGTAAAGAACAATTTGGCGGAACATGGCACCATTGTATTTGCCCATCACCAAACCGCGGGTAAAGGACAAAGGGGCAAAACATGGATCACCGAACCCAACAGTAACCTTACGCTATCGGCTATTTTACGAACTAATTTTTTACCCTTGCACCAACAATTTGTTTTTAGTGCCGCCATGGCATTGGCCGTTCAGCAATTTTTTAACAATTATACTGCAAATGATACTGTCATAAAGTGGCCGAATGACATTTATTGGAATGACAGGAAGGCAGGTGGTATTTTAATAGAAAATAGTATTTCGGGGAATGGGGTTTGGCATTGGGCGGTTGTTGGCATTGGTTTAAATATACAACAAACCCAATTTCCCCACTGGTTGCCTAATCCGGTTTCATTACAACAAATTACCGGTAAAAAATATGATTGCCTGCAACTGGCACAAGCCTTATGCCCTTTTTTGCAACATTATTATGGGCTATTGCTGCAGGGGGCCTATACTACAATATTACAGCAATACAATAACTGCCTCTACAAAAAAGCAAGTACCGTACAACTAAGAAAAAACAATGTTGTTTTTAATACCCTTATTCAAGGTGTGGATGAACAAGGCTACTTGCTTACCGGCGATACATATATACAACGCTATTGTTTTGGTGAAGTGGAATGGCTTATACCTAAAAAATAAGTAACATGACAAGTTTTACAGTAAATGATTGGATTGGCTTTACCGGTGTTTTTATATTATTGATAGCCTATTTATTGCAACTGCGCAATATAATTAGTAAGGACAATATGGGATATATTGTGCTGAACATAATAGGCTCGGCACTATCATGCCTGGCCAGTATTTTAATTCATTATCTGCCTTTTATTATTTTAGAAGCTACCTGGATGTTGATTTCTATTGCGGCACTATTTAGAAAAAAAACAGCGGCAACACTACAATAATCTTCCACTTTATGAGTATACTGCACGATGCCAAAGGTATAAAGTTGGCTAAAATGCCCGCATGGAATGGGTTATTGTTTTTATAGGGAAAAACAGCGTAAATACGGCACCGCCTTCGGGCCTGTTTTGCACTTGAAACTGTCCGTTTAGTAATGCCGTTCTTCGCTTAATGGAAAGAAAACTGCTTTGTCGGCTCAATACTTCTTTTGAAATACCCATACCATTATCTGTAAAAACAATTTTCATTTGTCCGGCTTCACGGGTAATGGCTAAAACTGCAGTAGTTGCCTTAGCATGCTTCAACAAATTATTGAAGCACTCTTGTATAATGCGATAAATATTTAATTGAGCATTAAAATCAAAATATTGTTCAACCGATAAATCCAAATCTGTATGTACTTGTAGGGTATTGGCTTCTGATATTTGTTGTACAAGGCTAGTTAATCCGGCAACCAGCCCATTATCAATCAGTGCCTTGGGCCTTATGTTGCGCACAATATCTTTACAATCCTGGATTGATTTTTCTATTAAATCCACAATATTTTCTGTAATAGTGTTGTTTTCATTTTCCATACATTTTTGTAAGAATGAAAAATACACTTTTAAGGCAATAAGATTCTGGGTTAATCCATCATGTATATCGGCTGCAAAACGTTCTCTTTCATGTTCTTCAATAGAAACAATATTGGCATATGCCTCTTCTAACGATCGTTTTAAAAAGGTTTGCTCGGTTACATCATGCACCACCATTAAAACACAGGGCACCCCATTGTAATCTATAGCTGAGGTTAATATATTCACCAATAACTTATCGCCATTTTGCTGCACATGTTGATACACAATAGGCGTTCTGTTGTGCTGCAATGCCTGGTTATTGGCATCATTTTCAGACACAAATTTTGAGAATTCATTTCCTAAAAATATATCAGCAATCTGCAATGCTAAAAACTGGTCTCTGCTATACCCATAAATTTGCTCCGCCGCCTTATTTACTTCTAAAATTTTAAATGTTTGAGGATGATACACCCACATAGGTTGCGGACTAAGCTGAAAGAGATTACTGTATTTTTTTTCTGACTCTTGTAAAAGGCGAACCACCTTATGCCGTTCAATGGCATAAATAATACTTTTATAAATACTATCAGGCTGCAAATCGTCTTTTAACAAATAATCGGCAATACCAAATGATAGGGATGTAATACTAAATTCAATATCGGCATAACCGGTTAATACAATTACCGGTAAATCGCCGGCAATGGTTCTCATTTCCTTTACTAACGCTTCCCCATTTTTATCGGGTAGTGATAAATCCAGCAATACTACTTGAAACAAATGAGGTGTATGTAAAGCAAGTACAGCTTCTTTAAAGGTAATAGCACGGGTAATGTTTACTGTATCAAAGCGCTCACGCAGGTATTCTTCCAACAATAAAAAATCGCCGGAATTATCTTCTACCACCAATACATTCAACTGTTTTGTTTGATTTTGCATGCTTATGTACCCATTTATTCAGGAAGTGTTACAATAGTACCCCAAAAAACTTCAATTTCTTGCACTGCCCGCATAAAGGCTTGCACATCTACCGGTTTGGTAATAAAGCAATTAACATAATTTTTATAGGCCTGTTCTATATCGGTATGTGAGGAAGAAGTGGTGAGCATAATCACCGGTATTTGTTTTAAGTACATTGAATTTTTAATGTATTGTAACACTTGATGCCCACTTTTTTTGGGCAGGTTTATATCTAGTAATATTATATCGGGCAGGCCGTTTTCTTGTAATTGCAGGGCATTGTTTAACCAATCAATGGCTGCATTTCCATCGCGTATTACCGTAATTGTTTGAATAGCATTTCCTGATTTTAATGCTTCTTTAGTTAACAAAATGTCACCTTCATTATCTTCTACCAGCAATACATGTAGGTTTTTCATATTGTTCATTTATAATTATAGAATAAATATAAGGAATATATTAGATTTTCAATAGTAGTACTTATGTATTATTTTTTATCATTACGCAAATTTTTATTGGTTTTATAGTAGCTATATACCCAATATTACCAATCCACTAAATTGCTTATATGGGTTTGTTTTAAATAAACACACAAAATACTATTTGGTTATATTATGTTGGCATTACTGCTGTATTGGGCAACCAACAATAAAATGTACTGCCTTTACCAAAGGTAGATTCAACCCATATTTTTCCGCCTATTTGTTCAATAATTTTTTTCACGATAGCCAGTCCTATTCCGGTGCCTGCATAATTTTCGTGTGTATGCAATCGTTGAAAAATGATGAAAATTTGCTCTTTATATTCTGATTCTATGCCTATACCATTGTCCTCCACTGCAAACAACCAACCCTCATTTTGTTGGGTAGCCATAATAGTAATGATGGGAGGAGTATCCTTTTTTCTATATTTCAAAGCATTACTCAATAAATTGCCAAACACTTGCAATAAGGCGCTTCTGTAACTGTATAGCTTGGGTAAGGTTTGTATTTGTATTTGTGCATCCGCTTCCTCTATTGGCTTTTTTTGCATTTGGCACACTTCTGCTAATAAAGCATTCATATCTATCAGCTCTTTTTTTGATTTTATTTTTCCCACCCGCGATAACTCCAATACATCTAAAATTAATTGCCGCATTTGTTTAGCACCATCTACGGCAAAATGAATGTATTGAGAAGCCTGATCATCTAACTGATTTTTATATTTCTGCTCCAACAAACTTAAAAAACTGGTAACCATGCGTAAAGGCTCTTGCAAATCGTGGGAGGCCACATAAGCAAACTGCTCTAATTCCCGATTGCTGACTGCCAAATCTCGGATATTTTTTTCCAACAATGCTTCATTCATTTTTTGGGCATGTATATCTTGTACACTACCAAATATTTTAACACATTTACCCATTGCCCACTCTGATCTGCCTATACAACGTATCCACCTTGCTGTACCTGTATAGGTTGTAATTAAAAACTCATCATCAAATTCCTCGCCTTGTTCTATCAATTGTTGCATGGCAAGCTCTATTTTAGGCTTACTTTCTGCTGTAAAAAATCCAAATCCTTTAGATAAGGCAGGCTGGTAATCATCGGGTACTTCAAAAATTTCGCGGGTTATTACCGACCAGAACATACTATCCTTGTCTTCATCCATTAAATTTAATTCCCAGCTGCCAATTTTGGCCATGCGTGAAGTTCGTTTGGCTAATTCTTGCAGGTTGTGTTTTTCTGTAATATCCATGATAATAGAATCCCACACAATAGAACCATCTACTTGTTTTTGCGGATTACCAAACCCTTCATGGTATCGTAAACTGCCATCATTTCTTACATGGCGCCAAGTGGCATGCCATGGCATTAAATGGGTAGCCGATTGTGTAATAGAATTTTTTACGGCTTCAATATCACCACCGGCAATAATTCCTTGCCAAACAGATTGAATGTTTTGCATACACATTTCCGGCGATAATTGCCAGATGGCGTAAGCTCCTTCACTTACATACAATAATCTATCTGTTCCATCGGGCTGTAAATGATATTGAAAAATTACGCCTGGTACATTATTGGCAATGTTTTGTAGGCGTAATTCAATTATTTTTCTTTCATGTATATCTTGTATACTGCCATATAAACGCCTACATTGTCCATTGAATATTTCCGCTTGGCCAATCACACGTACCCAACGTTCATTACCTTTTGCGGTAACAAGGGGTATTTGTATGTCAAAGGCAGTACCGCTACTAATGGTATTTTGAACAGCTTTAGCAATCTGTTGGTGATGCTCATCTCTATAAAATGCAAATGCCTGCTGCCATTCCGGTTCATAGTCGTGCGCAACTTCATGTATGGCTTTGGTCATGTTTGACCATTGTAGTTTTTGTTGTACCATATCAAACTCCCATGCCCCTACTTTCGACAATTCAGTGGCTGTTTGTAACAATTCTTGCACATGCAAGAAATCCGTAATATCGCGGCCATAGGCAAACAAAAGATTATTTTCACCATAAGGGGGAGAGGTATTCCATGATATGGAGCGATAGGCACCCGATTGTGTCTGGAACCGATTGACAAACTGATGAATGGGTTGATGGTTTAAAAAAGCATTGGAAAATTGCTGTTGGGTTTTTTCAATATCTTCAGGATGGATAAAAGTAATAAATGGTTGCCGGGTTAATGTTTCTGCAGTATAACCCAATAAGGTACAAAATGCCGCATTCACTTTTATAAAATAACCATTGGGTGCAAGTACGGCTAAAATATCACTTGCCGTATCAAAAAACAACGCTAATTGTTTTTCTTGCTGCCGTCTCATCATTTCCCCCCCTAAAAATGTACCGAGGGGTTGAAATAGCTGCAATTTAATATCTTGATGCAGTATGGGTAAACTGTCAGTAAATAACAGTACCCCCACCAACTGATCAAGATCTAATAAGGGTATTGCCAATGCCGATTTTAATCCGGCTTGTTTGGCAGCTGCACTGCGTACAAAGGTTACATCTTCCTCTATATTGGTGATTAGTTGCCATTGTTTTGTTTCCCAAACTTTACCCGGCAATCCTTCGCCTTTTTGAAATGCTTTCACGGGATTAGATTGTTCGGCATACAACAAAGCAGCCTGTGCATCTGCCGGATAAGCCGCTTTAAATTGCAACATG
>JAGWPI010000007.1 GCA_028877005.1 Bacteroidota bacterium
AAATTGCTAAAACAAATTTAGGACAGGATATTCCTTTTTTATTAAATCAAACGCCCTCTGTTTTTGTAAATTCAGATGCAGGCAATGGCATAGGTTATACCGATATTCACATTAGAGGTACCGATGCCACCAGAATTAATGTTACCCTTAATGGCATTCCTTACAATGATGCTGAAAGCCAAGGTACCTATTGGGTTGACTTACCTGATTTTGCCTCTTCACTTAACAGTATTCAAATTCAAAGAGGAGTTGGTACTTCTTCTAATGGTACAGGTGCTTTTGGCGCCACTATTAACCTCTCTACTAACGAGTTTCATGAAAAACCTTATGCAGAAGTAAACAATAGTTATGGTTCATTTAATTCGTGGAAAAATACCCTAAAAGTAGGCAGCGGTTTATTAAATGGCCATTTTACAGTAGATGCACGTTTAAGTAAAATTAGCAGCGATGGTTATATTGATCGTGCCAGCTCATTATTGCAATCATTTGCATTATCAACCGCATATATTAATAAAAAAACATCTATACGATTTAATATATTTTCAGGGAAAGAAAAAACATATCAAGCCTGGTATGGTGTTCCCGATACATTATTAGCAACCGATAGAACTTATAACCCGGCCGGCACCGAAAAACCCGGTACACCTTACGATAATCAAACCGATAATTATCAGCAAGATCATTACCAACTGTTTTTCAATCAGGAAATCAATAACAATTGGAGTTTTAACACCGCTTTATTTATGACTTATGGAAGAGGTTATTATGAAGAATATAAGGCGGCGCAGAATTTTTTGGATTATGGTTTATTACCATTTACCATAGGAAATACTACCCTAGATTCTACCGATTTGGTTCGACGCCGTTGGCTCAGCAACCATTTTTACGGTCAAATTGCTTCGTTACAATATAAAAATACCAAAGATGAGTTAACCATTGGAGGTGGTTGGACAAAATACGAGGGCAATCATTTTGGCAATGTTATTTGGGCGCAATATGGTTTATCTACACCTAATTACCAGTACTATTTCTATCCAGCTGTAAAAACCGATGTAAATATATATACAAAATGGCAGCACAATTTTGCCAAATATTGGTATAGCTTTGCCGATGTACAATACCGTACCGTTACACATAATATGCAAGGATTTGAAGGTAATGGTAATTTAGATGTTAACCGTACTTTTCATTTTATCAATCCAAAAGCGGGTATTACCTATAGCCATAACAGCTGGCAAGCCTATTTAAGTTATGCTTTAGGAAATAAAGAGCCCAATAGAGATGATTTTCAGGCTAGCCTACAAAATCAACCCGTTGCAGAAACCCTGCATGATTTTGAGTTGGGTATTGCTAGAAAAAATACTCGTTTTAATTATAGCGCTAATCTGTATTATATGCTATACAAAAATCAGTTGGTATTAACCGGTATTATTAATGATATTGGTGCTTATACCCGTATTAATGTTCCCAATAGTTATAGAATGGGTATAGAATTACAAGGGGCTTACATCTTTAATCAGTGGTTAAATATACAGGCTAATGCCAGCTTTAGCCGTAATAAAATTAAAAGCTTTACAGAATATATTGATAATTACGATACCGGCGGACAAAATGCAGTGCAACACACTAATACCGACATTTCATTTTCACCTGATATTATTGGCGGAGCTACCATAAATATCATTCCTGTTAAGCATGTTACCATTAGCCTTTTAAGCAAATACGTTAGCAAACAGTACATGGATAACACCCAAACTGCTAACAGAAGCTTAGCCGGATTTTTTACAGAAAATATTAGAACTAACTATACAGTTACCAATTTGGTGTTTAAGGAATGGAGCTTGATTCTGCAGGTTAACAATATATTCAATAAATTGTATCAACCCAATGGCTATACCTATAGCTACATAAGCAACAATCAATTGTATACCACTAATAATTACTTCCCTATGGCAGGCACCAATTATATGGTGGCAGTAAATATATCACTCTAAATACACCAGCATGTACAAAAGCGGTTAGTAAAATAAACTAGCCGCTTTTGTTGTATTTATCTGCCAAATGCATTTTCCCAAGCCAACATTCCTCCGGCTAAATTGGTTACATCTTCAAAACCTAATTGCTCTAATATCATAGCTGCTTGCATACTTCTATTACCGCTTCTACAATACACAATAACAGGTGTTGCTTTTAAATCTTCAATAGCCTCAATTTGCATTGTTTGCACTTTCCCCAAAGGCAATAATATTCCGCCAATATTAAACTCGGCATTTTCATGAGGTTCTCTTACATCTATCAGATGAATGGTTTCACCATTATCTATTTTCTGTTTCAGTTCATTAACCGACAATACTTTCATACTGTTATTTTTATATGTTTAAAATCATCAATCAATATCGTAAAGCAGAATCGCGTGGTGGTGGAGGTGTACTACTAACAAATACATCTACCACTTGCCCCTGCCTAATTATGTTATGTACTTTAACACCCGGCGATGCTTCAGTAAACACTTCCGGTATTTGCTTTACAATAAATGCATTAATAGTATCTGTAACATTATCCATAGGTACAATAGAACCCAAATTAATGTTCAGTGTATTTAACTGATCGCGTGCTTGTGCAAGGGTTAGTCCTATTAAATCGGGTACCTGGTATTCGCCACTGCCAATACCACTACCCAATACAAAACTAATTACACTGCCTACGGGTAATTTAGTACCCGGTTTTATACTGCTGCCATTATACCTTTGTTCTAATACGGCATTTCTGGCTATGTCGGGTTTATAAACGGTATCCCCCATTTTTAAACCTAGGGTTTGCAAATACATCTGTGCACTTTTAATGGAAAACCCAATTAAATTGGGCATGGTTACCTCCGGTGGTGCTGCCCTATTAATGGTTAAATAAATGGTTCGCCCCTTTTTTACCAAAGCATCTGCATCCGGACTTTGCTTGGCAACTGCCAAAGCACCAATAGAGTTATCATACACTGAATCAATTACTTGTATTTGAAACCCTTTACCGGTAAGCGTTTGGGTGGCTGCTTGAATATTTTGTCCAATAACGGATGGCACTTTTTCTGTTTCGTTGTGTTGGGTAATGAACGACAATAATTCAATGAACACAAATAATGCTACCAATACCAGCCCAATGGCTACAAGTATATTTACCCAAAGTGGTTTATGTGTAATGAATTTAAACACGCTATTTAAAATTGGTTTAGTGAAAATAAGTGATTTACCAGGTATTTAACTGCTACTATTTGTTAAAAGCAGCTTCAATTATTTGTGTATAAAACTCCTGCAAACTCCAACCCATTGTTTTTACCTGTTGCGGTACTATACTGGCTTCGCTTTGCCCGGGTACTGTATTCACTTCTAACAAATAAGGGGTTTGCGTGGCTTCATGCCAAATAAAGTCCATTCGCACAATACCTCTGCAATTCAATACTTCGTATACTTTACGGGCAGCATTCTCTAATTTTTTTTGCCATTCTATTGCAATGGGTGCCGGTGTAATTTCTTTGCTCTTCCCCTCATATTTGGCTTCAAAATCAAAAAAATCTTTTTCAGTTATTACTTCTGTAATGGGTAATACAATCATTTGGTTTGCTGATTTAAATACCCCAATAGTAAATTCTCTGCCGGCAATATATTCCTCTACCAATACTTGATTATCTTCTTTCAATGCTTTTTCTATAGCGGGCATTAAAGCATTGGCTTCATTCACTTTGCTCATTCCAATGCTACTGCCGCCATTATTGGGCTTTACAAAAACGGGCAATTGCAAGTGTGCCAAAATATCGGAGGTATTCACCGGGGTATGGTGAAACAGGTGCATACTTTTGGCTACAGCTATGCCGCTAAATGCTGCAACAGCAACGGTATACCGTTTATTAAAAGTAATGGCCGATGTAGCAGCATCACAACTGGTATAAGGTATATTCAGCATGTCTAAATACCCCTGCATTTTACCATCTTCGCCGGGTGTTCCATGTATACAAAATAAAACAGCATCAAACTGTATGGTTTGGCCTGCTTCCTGTATACTAAAATTCTCTTTACGCACTGCTTGTTTTTCGCCGTTAGGAGATGTATACCACCAGCCTTCTTTTGTAATATCAATCACATATACATCGTAAATCTGCCTATTAATATGCGTTTCTATTGTTTTTGCACTCTTGTAGCTAATTGCTGCTTCGCCACTATAACCGCCTGTTACCAAAGCTATTTTTTTCTTCATATATTTTATTCCTGATGTTGTTGTTTTTAAATGGAACATTTACCTACTGTTATTTTGTATGTGCTCCTTGCGCCAAATATAGCAACTATTCCAAGCTTGTTTACTAATAAACAGTATATTAACTTACCTTGGCGCCACCTTACTTCATAAAAAAGGTGAAGAAACCTATAGCTTCTTCACCTCACTATGGCGGGAAATATCACCCACCGTTACAGAATGTTACTTTGCAGTAGCATTTAAATTACCTAATAAAGTTACTATGTTTTTGCAGAAAAAAAATAATTTTTTCAGAAAAATAAAGCACAAATGTTAAATATGCAAACGGTCTTTTTTAGCCAATAATTCGGCCACTGTTTCCTGGTACATTTCATCGGGTACACAGCAGTCAACAGGACAAACAGAAGCACACTGTGGCTCTTCATGAAAACCCTGGCACTCTGTACATTTATTGGGAACTATATAATAAGTATCGGTTGAAATTGGCGGAAAGCGCTGTTCTACATCTACTGTTGTACCATCCATTAAAGTAAAAGTACCCTTAACCGTAGAGCCATCGGCAATTGCCCATTCTACTCCACCTTCATAAATAGCATTATTTGGACATTCGGGCTCGCAAGCTCCGCAATTAATACATTCGTCTGTAATTTTAATGGCCATAATTGTAATTTTGATTTTTGAAAGATGTAACAAATTTAAACGCAAAAGCAATTCAACAAATGGATTTAGCACAAAGAATTATCTTATTGAATAAATTAGGTGCATATATGCGCTCTGATGAAGCGGAATGGACAAGAAAAAAACAAGAAGCTGCTCAAAAAAATCCCTGGTTTTTACCTCAGTTTATAGAAACAGCCGTTTTCAATATTGCCACCCATTTTTTGCAAGAAAACCTTTTACAGGAATGGATTAACCAATATCAATTTCCTGCCACACAACCAATACCCCAAAAAGTGGGTATTATAATGGCCGGCAATATTCCTTTGGTGGGTTTTCATGATTTTTTATGTGTATTCATCAGCGGGCATCATGCTATTGTTAAACCTTCTTCTAAAGATGAAGTACTGATTACGCATTTATTACAAAAATTAATTGCATGGGCGCCGGCATTAGCTGATTATATTACCATAGCACAACAAATTAATGGTTGCAATGCCTATATAACAACCGGCAGTAATAATAGCAGTCGCTATTTTGAACATTATTTTGGAAAATATCCCAATATCATTCGCCGAAACCGTACTTCAGTGGCTATTCTTACCGGCCGGGAAACAAATGCTGAACTGGCTGCACTGGCTTCAGATATACAATTGTATTTTGGATTAGGATGCAGAAATGTTACCAAATTATATGTGCCGACAAACTATGACTTTATACCTCTACTGCAGGCACTAAAACAATATGACTACTATATGGATTTTCATAAATACAAGCATAACTATGACTATCAGTTGGCTGTATTAATTATGAGTAATCAATATTATATGACGAATGAGTCTGTTTTATTGGTTGAAAAAGAAAGCCTCTTCTCGCCCATTGCACAAATTCACTACAGTTATTACCAAAATATTGCTGAATTGCAGCAAAACTTATTGCAACAAGAAGATGTACAATGTATCATCGGGCAAAATAACTTACCTTTCGGTAAAGCACAACAACCGGCTTTAACCGATTATGCTGATGGAGTAGATACCCTTTTGTTTCTTAAAAATGTACACCAACGCAACCCAACTGCATAATAGTTGTTCTAAAGAATGATACAGTGGTATGCACTAAATACGACAAGCATCGTAAAACATTTGTTAAATGGATATATACTAACAAAACCTATTGAAACAGCTTCGTTACTTTGCATAAGCAATTTAAATTTGTAAACGATTAACATATATACTATGAAATTAAAAAACGTTGTAGCAATTGTAGCCATAAGTGCAGCAACTGCTTTATTAAGTGTATGGGGCTTTGGCCGATATCAGCAATATAGGTATGCCGGTATCCAGGAGCCGGGTAAATTACCGGTTAATTACGCCGGTTTTTTTAACAACAATTCAGGCGTTTCTGACAACAGTTTTGATTTTACCCAAGCTTGCGCCACTGCCACTCCAGCCGTAGTGCATATTAAAACCAAAACCAAAGCCAAACAGGTAAGCAATGATTTACCCAAACGCAGTGATCCTTTCAGCGATTTTTTTGGAGATAATATGTTTGGTGATTTATTTGGTGGCATGGGTCCTAGAATTATTCCTGAACAAAGAGCCAGCGGTAGTGGCGTTATTATTAGTGAAGATGGTTATATTGTTACCAATAACCACGTAGTAGATGGTGCTGATGAAATTAATATTACGCTACCTAATCGTAAAACCTACAAAGCTACCGTAGTAGGTACCGACCCCAGCAGTGATTTAGCCGTAATAAAAATTGATGCAAAAAACCTGCCCTACCTGGTATATGGCAATAGCGATGAAGCTAAATTAGGCCAATGGGTACTGGCTATTGGTTATCCACTTTCATTAGATGTTACAGTTACTGCCGGTATTATTAGTGCTAAAGCCAGAAATATTGGTATTAACTCCCGCCAAAGTGCAACCCCTATTGAATCATTTATCCAAACCGATGCTGCCGTTAATCCGGGCAATAGTGGTGGTGCATTAATCAATACCCGAGGCGAATTAATTGGTATTAACTCAGCTATCGCCTCTCCTACCGGTTCTTATGCAGGTTACTCTTATGCCATTCCGGTAAATATTGTAAAAAAAGTAGTGAACGATATTATTAAATACGGTACCGTTCAACGTGCCTTTTTAGGTATTTCTTATCCAAATGAAGAATTAACCGATGAACAAAGAAAACAGAACGGCATTAAAGATGTAACGAATGGAATTTATGTAATGGATGTAACTGCCGGTGGCGCTGCTGAAGAGGCCGGCATTAAAAAAGGAGATATTATAACCAATATTAATGGGGTGCCTGTTACTACCGGCCCCGAAATGGTAGAACAAATTGCCCGTTATAAACCCGGTGATAAAGTTAGCGTGGGTTATATTAGAAATGGCGAGCAGAAAACCGTGAACATTATCCTTAAAAATAAACTAGGCAATACCAATGTGGTTAAAGTAACCAATGTAATGGATGCACTCGGCGCCGATTTAGCCAATGTTGATAAAAAAACAGCCCAAGCTAATAACCTAAACGGCGGTGTAGTGGTTAAAAAAATTCAACCCGGTGGTGCTATTCAAAAATCGAGGATACAAGAGGGATTTGTT
>JAGWPI010000169.1 GCA_028877005.1 Bacteroidota bacterium
ATTTAAATCAACTTTTCCTCCTTCATACATCGCACCATCCCATTGAGCTCCTTCTGCATTTGCACCAAATGTAAATCCGTTGGTTTGATCATCAAAAGGATCTAAAAAGAAAATAAAATTATCATTTTTTTGAAAGTTAAAATCGCGATGTAATGATTCAACCATATTGGGTCCTTTTGCTTGATTATAGCAAATAGCCAAAATATAAATATTGTGATTATCATATACCATTCTAACTTCTGTTTTTACATGCGCCAAACTGGTATCCATTGGTAATACCATAAAAAAATTATTAGCAACTTGTGCCTGTTGCCAGGCAGTTTCATCCATTTTACCATCTATTTTTATTGGTGTATAAATTTTATGCATGATGTAACGATAAGCCGCATTCTTTTTCTGCGCAGGCAGATAATTGATACTAAGTATTATGAATAAAATAAGGACAAAATATTTAAACATGGCTGCAGCAATGGTTACCTATCGAAGTTAAGCGGTATCGCTAAAAATGAAACCAATTTAAGTAGGTATTGGTATTTATTTGATATCCATCAATATTGTTTAGACATAATATGGACAATACAACCTTCACATTCAATACATAAAAGTTTCTTTTCCTTTTCTTTCCTTAAACTTTATTATTAAATTACGGTCTAATGCCAACAATCCTGCAGTATATGAAAAAATATTATGTATTATTGAGCTTTGTATCATTGGTTTGTATGTTAACCGCTTGCAAAAAAAGCAACCAAACTAACACACCTAGTATAATAGACAGTTTATACTTTCCACCAATAAACAGTAACAACTGGCAAACAATATCACCAACATCATTAGGCTGGGATGTAACAGCACTAAACAATTTGAACACTTATTTATCCAATAAAAATACCAAAGCATTTATCATTCTAAAAAATGGGAAAATTGTTACAGAGCAATATTTTGGGGCTTTTACTGCCGATAGTTTATGGTATTGGGCATCTGCAGGAAAAACAATGACCGCATTATTGGTGGGTATAGCACAGCGAGAAGGGCTATTAAATATTAATGATATTTCATCAAAATATTTGGGTTCGGGATGGACATCGGAACCGCTTGATAAAGAAAACAAAATTACCATACGTCACCAACTTACAATGACAACCGGTTTAGATGATGGTGTACCTGATAATGATTGTACATTACCCGCTTGTTTGCAATATAAGGCAGATGCAGGCACCAGATGGGCTTATCATACCGGCGCTTACACCCTATTAGACCAAGTGATAGCTAATGCATCTGGCATGCCATTCAATAATTATTTTCAACAAAAAATTCGTGATAAAATAGGTATGAATGGTAGCTGGATTAAAATACCTAATTCTAATAATGTATATTACAGTAATGCCAGAAGTATGGCCAAATTTGGGCTACTATTATTGAACAAGGGCAATTGGAATAATCTGCCGGTATTAAACGATAGCATTTATTTTCAACAACAAATTAATACCTCGCAAAACCTAAATTTGAGCTACGGCTACTTAACTTGGTTAAATGGTAAAAGCAGTTGTATGGTACCAACTTTACAAGTTGTCTTCCCGCAATCGCTTATACCCAATGCGCCTGCAGACATGTTTGCTGCATTGGGTAAAAATGATCAAAAAATTTATGTAGTACCCTCGCAAAATTTAGTGATTATCAGAATGGGTAATGCGGCCGATAGCAGCCAGTTTTCTGTTACGGCATTTGATAATGAATTGTGGGGGAAACTAAAACAAGCACTTCGCTTATAAATGCTTTTTTTATAATAGAATAGTGTAAAATACTCATGTAATTCTATTTAACTTCGCAGAAATTCAGCAACATGAAAATGGCCTTTTCAGGAATAGCCGTTATATTGGTAAGCATTGGCTTTACAGTAATTCCTACCAAAGTGCATAACCAATATGATGAACCAATCATCAAACGAAAAATAATTGTATATACAACCGCAGAAGGAACAAAAGACAGATTATCAGCTACAGATACATTTAATTTTTCGAAAATGGATCAACCACTGGAAACACAAGTGTGTGTGTTTGTAGACCCGGATAAAAAATTTCAAACCATTTTAGGTTTTGGAGGCGCTATAACAGATGCCGCTGCAGAAACTTTTTATCAACTTCCGGAATCAGCACAAAAAGAATTACTCAATGCCTATTATAATCCTATAAAGGGTATTGGCTACACCATGGCACGTACCAACATAAACAGTTGCGATTTTAGCAGTGATAGTTATACCTATGTAGCCAACAATGATTCAAGCTTATCTACCTTTTCCATTGCACACGATAAAACATATAAAATTCCATTCATTAAGGCAGCTACAAAAGTGGCTCAAAACCAATTACACTTATTTGTTTCCCCATGGTCGCCACCTGCTTGGATGAAAGACAATAATAGCATGGTAGAAGGTGGACATTTAAAAAATAATTTCAGAAAAGCATGGGCACAATATTATATAAAATTCATAAAAGCTTACGAGGCAGATGGTATACCTGTTTGGGGCCTTACCGTACAAAACGAGCCTATGGCCAAACAAACATGGGAATCATGTATTTATTCTGCAGAAGCAGAAAGAGATTTTGTGAAATATTTTTTAGGTCCGGCTTTACAACGTAATAGTCTTGCCGAAAAAAAATTAATTATTTGGGATCATAATCGTGATTTATTGTATCAGCGAGCCAGCACTATATTAAATGATCCGGAAGCTGCTAAATATGTATGGGGTATTGGCTACCATTGGTATGAAACATGGACCGGTAGCGGTATGGAATTTTTAAATGAGCAAAGAGTGCACGAAGCCTATCCAAATAAAAATCTCATTTTTACAGAAGGTTGTATAGAAAAATTTAGTTTTGATAGAATATATGATTGGAGTTTGGGCGAAAGATATGGACACTCATTAATTAATGATTTTAATAATGGCACAATTGCCTGGACAGATTGGAATATTTTATTGAATGAAAAAGGCGGTCCCAATCATGTTGGTAATTTTTGCTTTGCCCCAATACACGCAGATACTAGAACAGGGAAACTAATGTATACCAATAGCTATTATTACCTGGGACAATTTTCAAAATTTGTACATCCGGGTGCAAAAAGAATTATCAGTTCATCCAACAGAGACCAATTAGAAACAACTGCTTTTGAAAATAAAGATGGTAGTTTGGCAGTAATTGTAATGAATTCAACAAGTCAATCTATACAATACCATTTATGGATACATGGAAATGCCGCAACTATAGTAAGTTTACCGCATTCAATTGCCACATTAGTTATTAATAAATAAAAAGTAAATATCATATTTATGCAAACAGTTATTGAAAATATTATCTGCACCAGAAAATACCTTTTAGACATTTGTGAGCCCTTATCCATAGAGCAACTCAACACTATACCCAATGGGTTTAATAATAATATTATATGGAACATAGGCCATTTAATTGCTGCCCAACAGGGCATTTGCTATATACGTGCAGGATTAGCAACAATAGTGAATGAATCCATTTTAGAGCAATTTAAAAGTGGTAGCAAACCGAACAAACAATGGAATTTAGCAGAATTCGCAATAATTAAACAAACCCTGATTGATTCTTTGGACCAACTGAAAAAAGATGTTGAGCAGGGAATATTTCATAAATATGAATCTTTCCAAACCCGTTACGGTGTTAGCATTAATAACTTTACAGAAGCTATTCAATTTTTGTCATTCCATGAAGGATTACATACAGGAACCATCGTAGCTATTAAAAAATTAGTCACTCAGCCATAAGACAACCAAAAACAATAAAATGTGCTAATGAATATGAACTAAAAGGAAAACAAAAGCCTTTAGTTTTGCATAAAATACAGCGTTTTGCATACCTTAATTATCTATTAAATATTAATACAGGCTAAGAATACATCTTTGCTTAATTGGCATGGTATTTTAATTATTTTTTATTCTTGCAGAAAAAAAATTGGTATGCAATAGTAATTGTGCACAAATAACAATAGCAGGATATGTAAAAGATAGTACTAAAAATGAACCCATTTCTAACCAAGAAATAACCATCCAATTAGTCCAAAATTAGTATTGCATATTATGTTCAAAATATCAATTAGGAAAAGCAAGAACCAATCAACAAGGGTATTTTTCTTTGCCCATTAGCATAGATACTACTTCACTAAAAACATAGTATTTGGTTGTTCCTACACCTATACCACCGTATACTATACAATATTGCGAACCCATTGGCCAAGCATTCAACCAATAAAAAACTCTTTTGCGTCATTTTCATTTTACGCATTAGATGGTACACAATGATAAAATATACAGTTTAATTTTTATACAAAAATATTATTAACGGTTACTTTACACAGAACAGGCGTATATGCATCCAATATGCCATATAGGTATTGAAACAAAATTTGATCAAAAAAATCAGTTTAAGGATTAGATTTTAGGCCCAGTAACCGTGATACTTCTTTAACTTTCAAAACCGCCAAAAACAGATTTACAACAATAAATGTATCCTTTTAAAAAACAGCAGTAGCAGTTTTCAAACTACAGCTGATTCTATTTATTGTACCATGGGCAGCATGAATAAAATTAGTATTAGTTATTAATGCTAATTATATTACCACATTAATCATCTTACCCTTTACAAAAATAAATTTTTTAATAGGTTTGTTTTCTATCCATTTCTTTATTACTTCATTTTGAAGTGTTTCTTGTTCTACGTCTAATTGTGTTGCAGTTAAAGGGAAAGAAATGGTAGTTCGTAATTTTCCATTAATACTAACCGGATATTCTTTAGATGTTTCGGTTAAATAGGCTTCATTCCAAACTGGAAAAGCAGCATCAACCACAGAATTTCGATGTCCCAATACATGCCATAATTCTTCAGCCACATGTGGCGCATAAGGAGCCAACAATACCACTAAAGGTTCTAAAATAGCTTTATTATGCGTATGCAAATCACTTAACTCATTTACACACACCATAAAAGCAGCAACAGCCGTATTAAATGAAAACCGTTCTGTATCTTCTTCAATTTTTTTGATGGTTTTATGCAATACTTTTAATTGTTGTGCAGTAGGTGTCTCCTCACTCAACAATAAGGTACCATGTATTTCATCAAAAAACATGCGCCACAATTTTTTAATAAAACGGTGTACCCCTTCTATTCCTTTAGTATCCCATGGTTTACTTTGTTCAACCGGGCCCAAAAACATTTCATACATTCTGAATGTATCTGCACCATATTTCGCTACCAAATCATCAGGATTAACAGTATTGAATTTAGACTTTGACATTTTTTCTACTTCTACACCACAAATATATTTTCCATCTTCCATCATAAATTCAGCCTGTGCATATTCACCATTACGCCATTGTTTAAAAGCTTCAATATTTAGAATTACACCATCAACCATATTTACATCTACATGCAAAGCATGTACTTCATATTGTTGTTTTAATCCTGCAGATACAAAAGTGTTGGTTCCTTGAATTCTATATACAAACCGACTACTACCTTGAATCATGCCTTGATTCACTAATTTTTTAAAGGGTTCATCAAAACTAATATATCCTAAATCGTATAATACTTTAGTCCACATTCTGCTATACAACAAATGGCCTACCGCATGTTCGGTACCTCCAACATAAACATCTACCTGCCCCCAATAATCACTAATTTTTTTATTACAAAATTCATGTTCATTATTTGGATCCATATAACGTAAAAAATACCAACTACTGCCTGCATAACCCGGCATAGTATTGGTTTCTAAATGGCGCTCTACCCATTCAGGAATATTCGCTAATGGCCCCTCACCTTCTGGTCCGGGACTATAAGTGTCTACCTCTGGCAGTAATAAAGGAAGTGTGTTTTCAGGAAGTGGAATAGCATTTCCGTCAATCCATTGAATAGGAAAAGGTTCGCCCCAATAGCGCTGACGGCTAAAAGCAGCATCTCGCATTTTGTAATTAATTTTCCTTTTACCTATACCTCTTTTTTCTAATTCTTCAATTACTATATCAATGGCTTGCCGCATGGGTATACCATTTAAAAATCCGCTATTCATTAAAATAGCATCTTTAGTAGGATTGGCGTCAGTGCCTGTAAAAGCATCACCAATAATATTAGAAATTGGGATATTAAAATGTTTGGCAAATTTAAAATCTCGCTCATCGCCACAAGGAACGGCCATAATAGCACCGGTACCATAACCTGCCAACACATATTCGGCTACCCAAATGGGTATACGTTGATTATTAAATGGATTTATTGCATAAGCACCTGTAAAACAACCGGATATTTTTTTCTCTGCTTGTCGTTCTCTATCACTTCTACTTTTTACATAAGTTAAATATGCATCTACAGCTGGTCGTTGCTCAGCTGTAGTTATATTGTTTACCAATGCTAATTCAGGCGCAATTACCATAAAATCAACCCCAAAAATGGTATCAGGCCTTGTTGTATATACTTTTAAATGCTCTGAATGCCCTTCAATTGCAAAATCAATTTCCGCTCCACTGCTTTTACCAATCCAGTTGGACTGCATTTCTTTCATGGCATCACTAAAATCAACGGTAGAAAGACCTTGTAATAAACGTTCGGCATATTCAGTTATACGTAAATACCATTGGCGCAATTTCTTTTTTTCAACAGGGTGACCACCTCTTTCGCTAACACCATTCACTACTTCATCATTGGCTAAAACTGTACCTAATGCCGGACACCAATTTACTTCGCCATAGCCACAATAAGCCAAGCGATATTGCATTAAAATTTGTTGTTGTTTGCTAAAATCAAAACTATTCCATTCATTAGCTGTAAATTGTAAACTTGTATTGCCGGGGCATTCATAAGCTGCATTACCTTCTTTTTCAAAAATTGCTGTTAAATACGCAATCGGCAAAGCTTTTTGTTGGTGTCTGTCAAAAAAACTGTTAAATAATTCTAAAAAAATCCATTGTGTCCATTTATAATATGATGGACTGCAAGTTTTCACTTCTCTATCCCAATCAAAACTAAACCCAATCTTATCCAACTGATTTCTAAAGTTTTGGATATTATTTTCGGTTGAAATAGCAGGATGGATACCGTGCTCAATGGCATATTGCTCTGCCGGAAGACCAAAAGCATCATAGCCCATAGGATGTAATACATTAAAACCCTTCAGTCTTTTATAGCGCGCAAAAATATCGCTGGCAATATAACCTAAAGGATGCCCTACATGCAAACCGGCACCACTAGGATAGGGAAACATATCCAATACATAAAATTTTGGCTTATCTGTTTCGTTGGGTACAGCATACACTTTTTCCTTGTTCCAGTATAATTGCCATTTTTTTTCTAATTCCTTAAAATTATATTCCATCATACTAACTTGTAATAAAAAACGTTATCGTTATAATAGTCAGTGCTAAAACTATCACTAACCGCACAGTTTTATATAAAAAATAACCGTAAAAAAATAACTTGCACAACATTACAATAATTGTAGCACGCAAGTAGGCTGCAAATGTACATGTTTGGGCTACATTTGCACGGTTATAAGTTTTAAATTTATTGTATGGAGCAACAAAAAAAAGCATCTTTAAAAAGAAGTAAACCCAACTATATAAATAGTATTGTAGGCGTTGCATTGGTACTATTATTAATGGGTATAATGGGTTGGGTATTTCTAAATTTTGAAAGAGCCGGCAATGCCCTTAAAGAAGATATAAAAGTGCAGGTTTTTTTACGAACATCGAATAAAGACTCAATCAGCCAAATGCAACAATATATTTCTGCACAACCATTTGCCAAGAATGTGGACTATATTGATAAAGAAAAAGCAAAACAAATATGGAATAAAGATAATAATGAAGACTGGGCAAAGATTTTAGATGCCAATCCCCTACCGGAAAGCATTGATTTTTATGCCCGCGCTAATTATGTAAATAAAGATAGTCTGGATGCCATTTCAAACCATATAATTGATTTATTTGGCAATCAAATAACAGAAATAAAGTATCCGAAAGATTTAGTAAACAATATTAATGACAAGGCTACTCGATTTGGATTGGCTTTTTTAGTGATATCCTGTATTCTTTGCCTCATTGTAATTTTTAGTATTGATAACACTATTAAATTGGCCATGTTTAGTAACCGTTTCCTTATTAAAACAATGCAAATGGTGGGAGCTACAAGAAGTTTCATTGCACGACCAATGGATGTTAAAGCAATTGTAAACGGACTAATTAGCGCCGGAATTGCCATAGCATTGTTGTTTGCCATAATTAGCTGGATTGAAAGCCAGGTACCCCAATTAAAAGTAATTCATGACAACAAATTGAATTTTATTTTATTTGGAGGGATGATTATAGTAGGTGTAGGTATTTCGCTATTTAGTACCCATAGAAGCGTTATAAAATACCTGAAAATGAAGTTAGACGACCTGTATTAACCCATTTTGTGAAAAATAATAGCTATTTAACACAACAAAAATGATTGTGTTTACTATATTGCAACCTTAATTTAATGCCTGTAATATTATGACCGATAAAAAATCAACCTCAGCTAACCAACAAATGCCCCCATTGTTTGGAAAAGAAAATTATCAATGGATGCTTATTGGTGTAATAATTATAGCATTGGGCATGTTTTTAATGAGTGGGGGTAAGAATGAAGACCCCAATCAATTTAATTACAATTTGGTATACAGTACCACCAGAGTTACCATTGCTCCCATTACCATAATTATTGGATTATTGATTGAAATATATGCTATTTTAAAAAAGCCTTCAGTAAAAGCATAAATATATCATCAACAAAAAAGCGGTGTTTACACATCGCTTTTTTGTATTAGGTGCTTAAATGTAGCTTCCTTCTTGTTATTACTATTTACAATATAACTATAAATAACTGTTTATGAATTTGGTACAAGCAATTATAGAAGGTATTATAGAAGGCATTACTGAATTCTTGCCTATCTCTTCTACTGGCCATATGATTATAGCCAGTTCAGTAATGCATATTGAAAAAGATGCATTTACCAAAATGTTTGAAATAGCCATTCAGTTAGGAGCAATCTTATCAGTAGTAGTTTTATATTGGCGAAAATTTTTTGATTTTAGTCGCTGGCAATTTTATGTAAAACTTATTATAGCCGTTATACCTGCATTGGTGTTGGGTAAATTACTTGCCGATAAAATAGATATGCTATTAGAAAGCCCAACAACCGTTGCTATTAGCTTATTAGTGGGTGGTATTATTCTGCTGTTTATTGATAATTTCTTTAGAAAAGAAAGCATTACTTCTGAAAACAACATTAGCTACCAAAAAGGATTTGTGATTGGTATATGGCAATGTTTGGCCATGATACCCGGTGTAAGTAGAAGTGCAGCCAGCATTATTGGCGGTATGCAACAAAACCTTACCCGCAAACTGGCAGCAGAATTTTCGTTTTATTTAGCCGTACCTACCATGGCTGCAGCTACAGGCTATAAAATGCTAAAAACATGGCAAGAAAACCCAGAGGTAGTTACCAATAAGCATAATTTACAAATATTAGCTATTGGTAATATAGTAGCTTTTTTAGTAGCCATGCTGGCCATTAAATTTTTTATCAGCTACTTACAAAAACATGGCTTTAAATTGTTTGGATGGTACCGCATTATAGTAGGTGTTATTGTGTTAGCTTTAATTTTTACAGGTAAATTGTAGTTAAAAATTTTTGTTGAGCAATTGTTATGGCTACTTGCCATCCTGTATCTTTAATATAAAAAGAGGAGATGCAAACCGCTTCTAAAAAAGTTATTAATGGCTGGGCTATGTACGATTGGGCAAATAGTGCATACAATTTGGTTATCACCTCTACCATTTTCCCTGCTTATTACGATGCCATTACTACCATTACAGATAAAGCCGGACATATTATTAGCCATAAAATTTATTTTGCAGGCACTGAAATTGAAAGCGCATCTTTATACAACTACGCTTTGGCATTAGCCTATTTTATTATAGCACTAATTTCTCCTATCTTATCTTCTATAGCAGATTACAAAGGCAACAAAAAAGCGTTCATGCAATTTTTTTGTTACTTAGGTGCTTTAGCTTGTTGTGCTTTATTTTGGTTTACAAAAAACACCTTACCATTGGGTATTATTTGCTGCATATTAGCAGCTATAGGTTATTGTGGCAGCTTAGTATTTTACAATGCCTATTTACCTGAAATTGCAGAAGAAAAAGACCAAGATGATATAAGTGCTAAGGGATTTGCCTATGGCTATATAGGCAGTGTATTATTACAAATTATATGTTTTGTATTTGTGTTGAAACCGGAATGGTTTGGAATAAAAGATGCTGGTTTTGCTCCACGTTTGTCATTTTTACTGGTTGGATTATGGTGGATGGGCTTTGCACAAATTACTTTTAGCAGACTACCCAAAAGTAAAGCTAACAACACTTCCTCGCATCATAATTTATTATATTATGGTTTTCGCGAATTAAAGAAAGTTTGGAATCAGGCACAACATTTACCTACACTCAAAACTTTTTTATTGGCATTTTTCTTTTACAGTATGGGTGTTCAAACTGTAATGTTGGCAGCTACTTTATTTGGGAGCCAAGTTTTACAAATGGCAACCAGTAAACTAATATTATGTATATTAATTATTCAAATTGTAGCTATTGCAGGTGCCTACATTATGGCCAAATTGTCTGATAAATTTGGTAATTTTAAAGTACTAATGTTTGTAGTTATTATTTGGATTGGCATTTGTTTTGGTGCGTATTTTATTACCAATGAAATGCAGTTTTATGCCATTGCAGGTTTAGTGGGTTTGGTAATGGGTGGCATCCAATCACTTAGTCGCTCTACTTATGCTAAAATAATGCCCGAAACAAATGATACAGCTTCGTTCTTTAGTTTTTATGATGTAACAGAAAAAATTGCTATAGTAATTGGTATGTTTAGTTTTGGTTTTATACAACAAATAACCGGTAATATGCGCAATTCAGTTATTGCACTAATGGTATTTTTTATTATTGGGCTGTTATTTTTATTGCGCATCATTACAAAAAAGCCCTTTAAAAACCAAGCAGAATTTAAATTGGCTTCATAATGGCAGTTTTACAATGCAATGTTTAATGAAATAAAATTTGGGTTATGCAATTATATACTATTGAAACAGGTAATTTTAAATTAGATGGCGGTGCAATGTTTGGAGTTGTTCCTAAAACTATTTGGCAAAAACTAAACCCTGCCGATGAAAATAACTTATGCAACTGGGCTATGCGATGCCTATTGATTGAAGATGGCAATCAACTAATTTTAGTTGACAATGGTATTGGTAATAAACAAGATGCCAAATTTTTTTCACACTACTATTTAAACGGAGAAGCCAGTTTAGAAAAGTCATTAGCCAAAGCCGGTTTTCATAAAGATGATATTACAGACGTTTTTTTAACACATTTACATTTTGACCATTGTGGCGGAAGTATTGAAATTAAAAACAACCAATTGGTAACCGCTTTTAAAAATGCCACCTACTGGAGTAACGCTGCGCATTGGCAATGGGCCACTCAACCCAATGCACGTGAAAAAGCCTCTTTCTTAAAAGAAAATATTTTACCCATTCAGGAAAGTGGACAATTGCAATTTATAGAACCCGGAAAAATTAACGAACCGATTCAGGCACCTTTTAATAGCAATATTCAAATTATTTTTGCAGACGGTCATACCGATAAAATGATGCTGCCAAAAATACAATACAAAGGATATACCGTTGTATTTATGGCCGACTTATTACCTTCTGTGGCACATATCCCCTTGCCTTATGTGATGGCTTATGATATGTTTCCATTAACAACACTACACGAAAAAGAATTTTTTTTAGAAGAGGCTGTTGCAGAAAAATATGTTCTTTTTTTTGAACACGATATTCAAAATGAATGCTGCACAGTAACACATACTGAAAAAGGAATTAGATCCCAAGAATACTTTGCACTAAATAACCTTGTATAATTTTTAATTAAATGATAACAATGAAGATAGAGAATATCGTAAGTTTCTATATTGCATCATATCAACCTTTACACTGCCTACCACAATAGGACTTTCAATGCGAAGTGGAATATGGTTGGCATCGTCTGAAACCCATACCGTCATTTTCTCTCCACCGGTAAAAATAGTGCCCTTCACCAAAAGGGGTCTAAATTTAATTGCACGAAATTTTCCATACTTGGTCTTAATTACTTCTTTTCCCAAATACCTAATATATAAAGGGTAAACCTGATTGTCTAAAAACATATTAAAAGGTATTTTATCATCAATATGATACCCATTAAAATTAATATTTCGAGCATAATAAATAGCACTTAATACATCTTGAATACAATTGGGTACTTTATATACACCTTGCGTAGTTATAGCAGTATTGGTGTGGGGATTAAAGGTTACATTTTCATAGGTTTTATAACCACCTTCATCTACATTTCTTATAAACTTGTAGGGTTGCAGTGTTGCAGTATCAAAAAAGGTTTCATACCGATCGCGTACCTTAAAAATCCAATCATAGCTAGGATTGGAACTTCCTGTACCCACTACATGATAAACATCTTTATTGTTTAATTTTTCTAATGAAGTAGTAAAATTGGCTGTTCCTGCATTAACATAAATGCCTATAACAGAATAAAAAATGGTATAAGAAATACTTTCACCATTTTCAAAAGCATAATTTCTAATGCCACAAGTTTCTTCGCCGGCCCATAACGGGAAAGAAGTAAACAATGTTATTAATAAAACTAAAAATTTTTTCATGTAATTAACTTCTCCGGAATAATTCAACAAAAAATATTTATATTAACAAAACAACCAAACAAATGGTTGCAATTTTTTTGCCACATTTTCCAAAGTACATTTATTTTTTAAACAATCTAATTTTTAATACTAAAATACTTCCTACCAGTGCCGGAATAATGCGATTTATAAACCAAATTCCGGTAGCAGCAAATAATATACCCACCATATTATTACTAACCAAACCAAATAGCTGCAAACTTAATATTCCGCGAATACCCACTTCAGCTAAAGCAATGGTAGGCACTATGGCCAATACTAAAAAAAATATGGCGGTAATGGCTGCTAAAATCAATGCGTGTGCATGTACGCCACAAACCTGTAACATAAGCACGTATTGCAAAAGGAAAATTACAAAACGAATGGCAGAATAATTAAAAACAGTTGTTAATTCCTGCCAATGTAAATGAGTAATATTAGAAAAAAAATAATTATATTTTTTTAATATGGGGCACTTTGCCATCCAATTGGCAAATGCAGATAGGTAAGAATATAATAACAGCAATAAAACTGTAAATAATACAACTGCCCAAAACATATTAGCCATCCAAAATTGAAAAGTTTTGGATAAATTTTGATGAAGATCTATTCCTGCATGCGCAAGATACACCCAAGCTATTATACCTGCTAAGAATGTAACAATCAACTGACTAAGACTAGCCACTAAATTTAAGGTAATGGCTCTTCCTCTGTTTCCTTCATCTGCATATATCATTCTTCCCACATATTCTCCAATATTATTGGGTGAACTTACTGCTAATGCCTGTCCGGTTAAAACAGCCTTATAAGCTCTTATATAGCCCATTTGTTGAATAGTTTTCAATAAAACTTGCCATTTTTTTGCTTCAATGCCCCAATTAATGGGCGTTAATACTAAAACAGCTACTAACTTCCAGTTTTGTGCTCCTGTAAAAGCACTTAACAATAACTGAAATGCACCTTTAATATTTTTTTGCTCTTGTACTTGATGATAAATAGAAATAATAAGCCATGTAAAAAGTATGGGCCCAAAAAAATAATTGAAAAATATTTTAAATCGCTTATTCAGAACAAATAATTTAGCAGCAAAGTAAACGGGAATAGTGCACATTTAAAAGCTGCACATTAAATTAGTTACTTTCACCTAAATTTAAGCAAAGTTACTTTGGTCAATTTTTGATTTTAATCACAAATACATGCAAAAAAATAATATTATTTTAGGAATAGATCCAGGAACGCAATTAATGGGATATGCGCTCCTTTCTATTCAAAATAATAAACCCTCTTTAATTACAATGGATATTTTGAGCTTAACTAAATATGAGGATATTTATGAGAGATTAGAAAAAATTCATACTAAAATTAGTAGTTTAATTAGAGATTATCACCCACAAAGTTTTGCTATTGAAGCTCCTTTTTTTGGAAAAAACGTGCAAAGTATGCTAAAGTTGGGCAGGGCACAAGGTGTAGCAATAGCAGCTGCTATGCAATATAAAATACCCGTTACTGAATATTCACCCAAAAAAATAAAGCAATCTATTACAGGAAATGGCAATGCAGATAAAGAGCAAGTATGGAAAATGTTACAACAAATTTTAGCAATAGAAACAAAACCTAAACATTTTGATGCGTCAGATGCTTTAAGTGTGGCATTATGCCATTACTACCAAACCAACACTATTTTAGCACAACCCCCAAAAATATTTAAAAATTGGTCGGATTTTATTCAACAACAAGAAAAAAATAAAAAAAGATAATTTTTGTTTGAGGTTAAATTATAAATATTTTAATATATTTTGTTGAATAGTTGCCAATTCTTGATTTGTTAGTTGTAATTTAGTTTGAAGCAAGTGTATGTCGTGCATACCATTCATGGGAATTAAATGAATATGTGCATGAGGTACTTCAAAACCTAATGTAAGAATGTTTACCCTATTGCATGGGTAGGCCTTTTGTATGGCTGTTGCAATTGGCTGTGCAAACGGCAAAATTCCTGCTAAATATTCCTGTGGCAATTCAAATAGTTTATCTGTTTCTATTTTAGGAATAACTAAAGTATGCCCCTTTGTGTAAGGAAAAATATCTAAAAATGCATAAAACAAATCATTTTCTGCTATCCGGTAAGATGCAATTTCACCATTTATAATTTTTGAAAAAAGTGTCATATAGCAAATTTTAGATGAATAAAATACATACAAAACTAAAAAGCCTCATGCAAGTAAATGCAAATGAGGCTTTTTAAACTTGAAAAAGTTAAATACTAATATTTTCAATTTTAAACTTAATTAAACCCGCAGGTGCCTGAATTTCAGCAATATCGCCTACGGCTTTACCAAGTAATCCTTTACCTATAGGTGAACCTGCAGAAATTTTCCCTTCTTTTAAGTTGGCTTCCTTCTCACCCACAATTTGGTAAGTAAAGGTTTTTTTGGTAGCCATATTTACAACGGTAACTTTAGTTAAAACGGCTACCCTACTGGTATCAATTGTTTCAGGATCAACTATCTTGGAATTGGCAATAATCCCTTCCAATTGTTTAATTCGGGCTTCTAACATGCCTTGTGCTTCTTTAGCAGAATCATATTCTGCATTTTCTTTCAAATCGCCTTTTTCCCTTGCCTCAGCAATAGCTCTGGCTGCAGCAGGCCTGTCAACTGCTTTCATGCGTTGTAGTTCTTCCCGCATTTTCTCAAAAGTCTCTTTGGTTACATATTCACTCATATCCAACGTTTTTAGTAGACATAAAAAAAATACAACGCCACACATTCCTGTAGCGTTGCAGTAAATACAAAATTAAGCATTTTATATGAAAAAACATAAGGTTAAAAATGTAATCAATATACATTTTAATTATACTGTAGTTTGGGGTGATGATTTTTATAAAAACGAAAAAACTTAGAAATTATATCTGCATTTATCAACCATCTGCTACATTTGTTGTTATTTAACCACATGGAATCTGTTATTCAGGTACAAAATCTTTCAAAACAGTTTGGTGAAATTTCTGCTGTTAAAAATCTTTCGTTCAATGTACCTAAAGGATCAATTTATGGTTTTTTAGGGCAGAATGGTGCCGGCAAAAGTACCACTATTCGTATGTTGCTATCGCTTGTTAAGCCAACAGAAGGCAGCATTCATTTTTTTGGGATTCCATTGCAACATCATAAAAAAGAAATTTTTAAAAATGTGGGGGCCATTATTGAAAAACCGGATTTATATGGCTATTTATCTGCTTACGAAAATTTAAAAATGTTTGCCAAATTAAATGGTATACACCCTACCCATGTACAACTTATGAACCAATTAGAGCAGGTTGGCTTGGCAGAGAGAGCAAAAAGTTCTGTTAAAACATTTTCACAAGGAATGAAACAAAGGTTAGGTATTGGCATTGCCTTAATTCATAACCCATCTATTATTATATTGGATGAACCAACCAATGGTTTAGACCCGCAAGGTATTGCAGATATAAGGAAACTCATTATTCAACTAAGTAAAGAAGCACAAAAAACCATTTTACTTTCTTCACATCTATTAAGTGAAATTGAACAAATGGCTACTCATATTTTAATTATAGATAAGGGAAAGAAAATTATTGAAGATAGTGCCAAGGCACTTTTTAATCCTGCAGAAACAATTGTAGAAATAGCAACTGCAGATAATGCACATACACTTTCTTTATTACAAAACTCAAAATGGCAATCTGCTATACAATTTAACAGAGGTCCTAATATTTTTCTCAAAATGCATTATAATGAAATTCCTGCATTTAATCGTGATTTGTTCCAATGGCAAGTACCACTAATGATGTTGCAACCAAGGCATAGCTTAGAAGATTATTTTTTACAAGTAACTGCCAACAATTTTTCAGATGAAATTATTAAGAATATATAATTTTTATTGAATGTTTACACTGCTGCAAGTTGAATTATACAAAATTTTCAAACGCCCAAGAACATACATTGCATTTATTGCCATTGCGGGGTTAATTGCCATTATTCAACTTGGTTTAAAATTAGATGGTGATGCTTATGTTAGTTTTGTAATGAGTAATGTAGAACAATCATTTAGTTTTGATGGTAAACTTTTGAACGGTTATTTGGTTTGCTATATTATACTACAATTATTGTTAGTTCATGTTCCATTGTTAATTGCGCTAGTTGCAGCAGACATGATTAGTGGTGAAGCAAATATTGGCACATTGCGTCTTCTTTTAACACAACCTATAAGTAGGTACGAAATTATGTTTGCAAAATTTATTGCAGCAGCTATTTACACCTTATTATTGTTGATTTGGATGGCAGTATTAGCCCTTTTTGTAAGCATTTGGTTATTTGGAACCGATGATTTAATTATTCAAAAAACGCGATACTTGGTACAATTAAGTAGCGATGATGTTTTTTGGCGTTATATTGGCGCATTTGGATTTGCACTTTTAGCTATGTTAACAGTAGCGGCTTTGGGTTTTTTATTATCGGTTTTTGCAGAAAATTCTATTGGCCCCATTGTTGGTACCATTAGTATTATAATTTTCTTTACCATACTAAGCACCATGAGTATTCCTATTTTTCAAAAAATTCAACCTTACTTATTTACCACTCATATGGTTGCTTGGAAAGACTTTTTTGATGTAAAAGTAAATTCTGATAACAATGTAATAAAAGGAACTTTACAAAATAAAAGTCAAATAATACATTCGGCTTGGATACTGATTGCACATATTGTGTTTTTTGTAGGTGCTGCTACTTTTGTGTTTAAGCGAAAAGATATTTTAACTTAAAAATTTTGCTGATTACCGAAAATATTTAAACATGAAAGCTTTTATAGTATTTTTTTTATTAACGGGTTTATGTATTCAAACTGTTCAAGCACAAGATGAAACTGCATTGATAGAAAAAATAAAACAAAAGTTAGATCAGGTTCAAAATTACGTGGCAACAGGAAGTATGAAAACCGATGTTGCCTTTATTAAAGCCCCTGTAGGTAAAGTAAAAATTTATTTTCAACAACCTAATCATTTTAAATTAGTTCGCGACGGCGGTATTTCTATTTTACCCAAAGGGGGTGTTTCGGTAAACATGAATGCTATTATGGCCAATAATAACTATGTTGCCCTTTTTGCAGGTAATAGCATTACAGATGGATTTTCAACAAAAATTGTGAAACTATTACCAATGAATGAAAATAGCGATATAATTTTGACAACCCTATATATAGATGAGAAAAATTTATTGATTAGAAAAGCCATTACCACCACTAGAGACAATGGTACTTATCAAATTAATTTGCAGTATGGCCAATACAGTAATTGGGGATTACCCGATAAAGTAATTTTTACCTTTAATACAAAAGATTATAAAATACCTAAAGGTGTAACCCTTGAAATGGATGAGCCGCTTACAGATGCAGATAGAAAGAAAATGCAGCAAAAAGAAGGAAGAGTAATTATTGATTATACTTCTTATAGCATTAATAAAGGTATTCCACTTGGCATCTTTAAACATTAATATATTGTAACATCCCAACTTCGAATAAACTTTGCACCTGGAGTTAGTAACTGAATACCCTCTTTATTCGCCAATTGCTGGTTGCAGCTTGTAGTATCAGCTACCCCACACCAAGGTTCTATGCAAATAAAATCTGCATCTTTTGCCGCCCAAATACCTAAATAGGGAAAGTTAGGAAAGTGCATAGTAATACCATGATTATTTTTAGAATTACGCAATTGAATACTGTCAGATTTTAAATTTTTAAAGACTAATGCATCGTGATAAAACAATGGTTTATGAAGCATTATCTTATTATTCTCCCATTTAAATTGAACCGATGTTTCTTGCAGCAAGCCATCATCCGTTAGTGGCCAAATACCCACGTTTTCCGTTTTATTAAATTGTAGAAAATAATCATCATATATAGTATCTTTTGTTAAAGGAACAGCAAATGCCGGATGTGCCCCTAAGGAAAAATACATGTTTTTTGTATCCACATTTTCTACATTATACTCTACTGTTAAGGAGTTATCATTAATTGTATACTTAATTGTAAAAACAAAGCGGAAAGGAAATACTTGCAACGTTTCTTTAGAATCGGTTAATACAAATGCAATACTTTGTTTTGTAGGCTGCTGCACCTTAAAAAGCATATCACGCGCAAAACCGTGCCGGTTTAGATGATAAGCCTTATTTTCATAGTAATATGTTCGCTGCTTTAACCCTCCTACAATAGGAAATAATACAGGGCTTTTTTTTGCCCAATAGGAAGGATCTCCATTCCATAAGTAATTAATATTGGTATCAATATGATTAATACTTTGCAGTTCTGCACCTTTATCTGCAATTTCAACTTGAATAGTTGCATTTTGAATGATATATACAGCCATAATACATATTGTAATTATTCTTCTACCTTTTCATCTACAGCGTTTGCCAAAATTCTGGCACTCATTTTTTTCATAGGATTAACTCGGGCATCTTTATAGCCTTGTTTTGTTCTAATTATATCAACTGCTTCGAAAATAGCAGCAATAAATGAGGCTTGATTAGCTTTCCCTTTTCCGGCAATATCAAATGCAGTACCGTGGTCGGGACTTGTTCGTACGGCAGGTAATCCTGCTGTATAATTTATGCCTTCACCCAAGGCTAATGATTTGAATGGAATTAGTCCTTGATCATGATACATGGCTAAAACAGCATCAAACTGTTGGTATTGTGCTCTCGCAAAAAATGCATCGGCACTGTATGGACCAAAAACCATCATAGTATGTTTGGCATCTTTAATTGCAGGTTTTATGATTGTTTCCTCTTCTGTGCCTATTAAACCTTCATCGCCAGCATGTGGATTTAAACCCAAAACAGCAATACGAGGTTTGTCAATACCAAAATCAGTTTGTAAACTTTGGTGGATGATTTTTAATTTACGTACAATATTTTCACGGGTAATATGAGCAGCAATTTCCTTTACTGGTATATGTTCGGTTAATACTGCTACTCGCATATTTTCGGCTACCATCATCATTACAACATCATCTGCCTGAAATACATCTTTTAAATAAGGGGTATGTCCGGTATATTGAAATTTTTCAGATTGAATATTTTGCTTATGAATAGGAGCAGTTACTAACCCATGTATATTACCTTCTTTTAATGCCTTAACAGCCATTTCAAGTGAGCGAAAAGCATATTCACCGCCGGTGGCATTTAATATACCGGGCTGAATAGCAACTTCCTCTTCCCAACAACTATACAAATTCACTTGTTTATGACTAAGTTTTGAAAAATCCTTCGTACTATTATAAGTAAAATTATAATCTGGCAAACTTTTTCTATAAAAATTAATGCTTTTGTTGCCCGAAAAAACAACAGGAATACATATATCCAGTATACGATGATCAGATAACGATTTAATAATTAATTCTATACCAATACCATTTAAATCGCCGGAAGTAATTCCTATAACCGGTTTTAACAGTTCATTACTCATAGTACTTCATTAAAAAGTAAAGTTAAGGAGAATAGTGCGTGAAAATATCAATACAAATACTTTGGTGAAACAGAATAGCAGCCTACATAAATGGTTATTTTTGCAATAATGGAATACCAACTAAAAAAATCGTTAGGACAACACTTTTTAATAGATGCTACCATTAGCCAAAAAATTGCAGATGCCTTACTACAGCAGCCATTTACGCATTTATTAGAAGTTGGACCCGGCGGTGGCGCCCTAACAAAATATTTATTATCAATTCCCAACATCGATTTTCAAGCTGTAGAAATAGATAGTGAGAAAGTAACCTATCTTGAAAAAATGTACCCGGATTTAAAAAATAAAATCATTCACGCAGATATGTTAAAAATGGAGATTCCATTTTCAGAACCATTTAATGTAATTGGCAATTTCCCATACAATATTTCCTCACAAATATTATTTAAAATTTTAGAATGGAAAGCGCAGGTACCTATTGTAATTGGGATGTTTCAAAAAGAAGTGGCTCAGCGTATTGCAGCCCAGCCCAATAGTAAAACTTATGGTATTTTAAGTGTATTAATACAAGCTTTTTATTCGGTGGAATATTTATTTGATGTTCCACCTGCAGCATTTAAGCCACCGCCCAATGTAATGAGTGGTGTAATAAAACTTACAAGAAAAAATAATAGCATTCAACTGCATAGCGAAAAACAATTTTTTTTATTGGTAAAAACAGCATTTAACCAACGCAGAAAAATGTTACGCAATGCTGTTAAGCATTTATTTGACGCTGCTGTTTTAGAAGATGCACTTTTTAATAAACGGGCAGAACAACTTAGCATTGAAGATTTTGCCATGCTTACCTTTAAAATGAAAGTACATTAACTTATTAAACATGAAACAAGAAGTTATTATAACCGCTAAATGCCATCCAATTTTAAATGAAACATTAGAAAAACATGGATTTAATGTTAATTATAGACCTGGTATTCAATATAATGAATTACTCAACATTATTGAAAATACAACAGGATTGATTGTTACAACTAAATTGCTGATTGATAAATCCATGATAGATAAAGCGCAGCATTTAAAATGGATAGGCCGATTAGGTAGTGGCATGGAAATGATTGATGTTAGCTATGCGGAAAGCAAAAATATTGTTTGTGTAAGCAGCCCTGAAGGTAACAGAAATGCTGTAGCAGAACATGGTTTGGGTATGTTATTGAACTTAATGAATAATATTACCAAAAGTTATTTAGAAGTAAGAAACGGCCAATGGCTAAGAGATAGTAACAGAGGGGAAGAATTATATGGTAAAACAATTGGCATTATTGGATTTGGGAATAACGGAAGTGCATTTGCGAATGTTTTAGCACCCTTTAATGTAACCATTTTGGCATATGATAAATATAAATCTGATTTTTCAAAAGGCTACATACATGAAGCAAATTTGCAGCAAATACAACGTTATGCAGATGTTATTAGTCTTCATATTCCTTTAACAGAAGAAACATATCATTTTGCAGATACCGCTTTTTTCCAAGCTTTGGAAAAGAGCCCTTATTTTCTAAATATGTGCAGAGGAAAAGTTACTGATTCAACCGCTTTAATAAAAGCACTGCAACAAAATAAAATAAAAGCAGCGGGATTAGATGTGTTAGAAAACGAGCAATTAGATACATATACTGCTGCTGAAAAAGAACAACTAAATTGGCTGCTTAGCCAACCTAATGTATTAATTACACCACATATTGCCGGTTATAGTTATGAAGCTTTGTACAAAATGGCCACGGTGGTTTTACAAAAATTAGGTTTTAATTAATGCCAAAATTATTGTTTACCCGCATTTAAATATTCTTGTAATGTTTTTACATACACATCGAATGCTTCAATTCCTTTTGGATTAATTATTTGAAAATAGAATGAAAGGGAAATGTGTACAAAATGCAAAAACCCCGAAATTTTTCGGGGTTGGTAATTATTAAGATTAAAAGTAAATTACTTGTATTGAGGATATAATCCGGCAGCCAAGTCGGTCATTTTCTTTAAACTTTCATCATTTAACTGGCCTTTTTTAAACTCAGCTAATACATCCGGCAGTTTTGTTTCCATTTCTAAAAGAAAATGATTTTCAAATGCCTTTACCTTATTAACAGCCACATCGCGTAATAAACCTTGCGTACCCAAATAAATAATAGCTACTTGTTTTTCCACACTCATGGGGCTATATTGTGGTTGTTTCAATATTTCTACATTTCGTGCGCCTTTATCAATTACAGATTTAGTAGCGGCATCTAAATCGCCACCAAACTTAGAAAAGGCTTCCAATTCACGATATAATGCCTGATCTAATTTTAATGTACCGGCCACTTTTTTCATGGATTTTATTTGTGCATTACCACCTACCCTACTTACAGAAATACCTACGTTAATAGCAGGGCGTATACCGGCGTTAAATAAATTACCTTCTAAGAAAATCTGGCCATCTGTAATTGAAATTACATTGGTAGGAATATAAGCAGATACATCACC
>JAGWPI010000170.1 GCA_028877005.1 Bacteroidota bacterium
ACTAAGTTGGCCTGTTCCCAATATATGATTAGCTATGGTTAAAAGTTCAGCAGGTTGTTTAGTTGGATTAAAAGGGGTATATCTTTCGCTTCCAATAGCCAATAATAATGGATGCACACCTGCTGCATCTACCGCATGAATTTCTTTTACACCCGGAATTTCTTTTGTTACAGCATTACCGGTTAATTCATGTATTAATGCACCAAAACTTGTATCCTCTTGCGGAGGTCTTCCCACTACTGTAAATGGCCATATTGCATTTTTCTTTGCATAAACTTTATCTACCTTCATTAAGGGAAAGGGATGCTGTAAACTATAATAACCCAAATGATCTCCAAATGGGCCTTCCGGTTTGTTTATACCAGGCATTACTTGGCCTGTAATTACAAAATCAGCATCTGTACTAATGGCATATCCATTTATGTAAGTATACCTAAATCTTCTGTTTCCCAAAACACCGGCAAAAGTCATTTCACTCATACCTTCCGGCAACGGCATTACAGCAGCTAAACTATGAGCTGGCGGCCCCCCTACAAAACAACTCACTTTTAATGGAACACCCTTTTTATTTGCTTTTGTTTGATGTATACCAATACCCCTGTGTAATTGATAGTGTAATCCTATTTCTTGATTCAATAAATACTCATTACCGGTAAGTTGAATACGATACATGCCCAAATTAGCATGCATAATACCGGGATTATCTACATCCTCTGTATAAACTTGCGGCAGTGTAACGAATGCGCCTCCGTCATTAGGCCAATGTTGAATTAATGGCAAATCACTAATTTGAATTTCATTAGCCAAAACAGGTTTAGATATAGGATTCTTCAATGGCAGCGCTTTAAATGCAGCCAATCCTGTACGCATATGTTTCAAAGGAGAAAGCAACGCTTTTGCAGGGTTGTCTTTTAATTCAATTAGTTCCTGAACTAATTGAAAAGTATCTCTGAAAATAAATTTACTTCTTTCTAAGGTTCCAAAAATATTGGAAGCAGCCCTGAATGAAGTACCTTTTACATTTTCAAAAAGTAAAGCAGGCCCACCTGCTGCATGCACCCGTAAGTGTATAGCAGCCATTTCTAAATGGGGATCTACCAATTCCTTTACCCTTACCAGATGTCCGTTTTTCTCTAAATCTCTTAAACAAGCTTCTAAAGTATTATATGACATACATTAAGAACAATTGGTCTATTAAAATGTTCTTCGCGAAGTTAGTATTGTTTCTAAATGAATTTAATTATGTATGTAGGTCTTTTAAACATTACATAATAACATGTTAGAACAGTAATTGCAGCTGCTCTTTTACTTTTTATAATTACTTTGCACAAAATTTTGCAATAACATGCATACCCGTTTAAGTGTAAACATTAATAAAATAGCTACATTACGAAATGCCCGAGGAGGTAATAATCCAAATGTAGTTAAAGCAGCTATAGATGCGCAACTTTTTGGAGCAGAAGGTATTACAGTACATCCACGTCCGGATGAAAGACACATTACATACAAAGATGTACATGAGATAAAACCTATTATTCAGACAGAATTTAATATTGAAGGCAATCCGTCTGAAAAAAAGTTTATGGACTTGGTACTTTCGGTTAAACCCCACCAAGTAACTTTAGTACCGGATGTTTCATTACAACTTACCAGCGATCATGGATGGGATACGCTTAAACATAAAGATTTTTTAATTGATGTAATTACAACATTTAAAAAAGCTGGTATTCGTGTATCTATTTTCGTTGATCCAGATTTAAAAATGATTGAAGGGGCTGCAAAAATAAATACTGACAGAATTGAATTATATACAGAAGGCTATGCTCGTTTATATGCAGCAGGCAAAAAAGAAAAAGCAATTCAACCTTATGTAATTGCTGCAAAATTAGCACATCAATTGGGGTTAGGCATCAATGCAGGGCATGATTTAGATTTACAGAATCTACAATATCTTAAACAGCATATACCCTTTTTAGATGAAGTAAGTATTGGTCACGCTCTTATTTGTGATGCTTTATATCTTGGTTTTGAAAACACTATTCAATTATACAAACGTCAATTACAAATCTCTGAATAAAACAAATATTATGGCAATTAACAAAACACAGGTAGGTATTGTAATGGGTAGTGATAGTGATTTGCCAGTAATGCAAGCTGCTGCCAATATTTTAATTCAATTTAAAATTCCTTATGAGCTTACTATTGTTTCGGCGCATAGAACTCCTTTACGAATGTTTGAATATGCACAAAAAGCAAAAGAGCGCGGATTAAAAATAATTATTGCAGGTGCAGGAGGTGCGGCACATTTACCTGGCATGTTAGCTGCTATTACACCATTACCAGTAATTGGCGTTCCAATTAAATCATCTAATTCAATTGATGGATGGGATTCTATTTTATCTATTTTACAAATGCCTAACGGAGTACCCGTTGCTACAGTAGCATTAAATGCAGCAAAAAATGCAGGAATATTAGCTGCTGAAATAATTGGCGCTTTTGATCCAAGTATTGGAGAGATGATTATAGAATATAAAATGCAATTAGAAAAAGAAGTGGATGAAAAAATCAAAAAACTTCAAGACGACTTTACCAATCAATTTGATGTTTAATCCAATGCCATAATACACATTTCTTGGCCAAACCCCCTGGAAGCTTTATATAAATACTGTAGAAGATCGGGCCCATATTGTGCATAAAACAGTGAAAAATTTTCGACCCTCTCTTGTAATTGTTGATTGGGGACAATCTTATTTTTTATTTTTTCTATTCTTTGAATATCTGTTGCGAACTTTCTTTTCTCAGCCCTAGTCATTTTCTTCTCCAAGGATACAATTTTTTCAATAGCATTGTGCTGTAAAGCTTTTACGTGTTTTTCTAAAGTAATATCTACTTTTACTGCATGCTCTAAAATTTGGTGATATACTTCTTGCAACTGAGCTATTTCGTTTTGCAAGGATAAAATAGCAGTACTATTTTTCTTAATAAAATCACCTTGCAGAATCAATATAGATTTAAATAAATCGTGTAACTGAAAACCTAATTCACGCCAATTAGTTAATAATTTTTTTTCTATTATAATAAATGAATTACGTAATAACAGCATTGGATATGGCACCCCTGCTTCCTGAAACACTTGTTTTAATTCCAACCAATAGGCTAATTCACCACCCCCTCCAATAAATTGAACATTAGGTAAGACAGTTTCTTGAAATAACCCGCGCAATATAACATTACCACTAAATCTTTCGGGGTGTTGTTGCAATTCTTCTATAATAGCTGCACGGGTAAAAGATAATCCGGCTTTTTTTATAACAAAAAGTCCGTTTTCCCATTCAATACGTTCTCTATAGGTATCCATTAAATAAAATAA
>JAGWPI010000171.1 GCA_028877005.1 Bacteroidota bacterium
AATGGATGGTTTCGCGATGTTCTAAGCCTGGGTCGCAAAAATGAACAAACGGGTCTATCCAGCCCTGCGAAACCGAACAATTGGGCAATACAATGACCTGATCTGCATCCTGATGAAGGGTGGGTTCAATGGCAATAATTTTTCCATTTTCAATAAAAATATCCTGAATGGTACCATTATAAGAGCTATTATTATCTGCGATGGCAACCTGTTTTAAAAGAATTTTCATGGATTGCTGATAAAATTTTGTGCAATATAGCCTGAAAAATTCTTTTGTTCTTATATTTGCCGCCCCTAAGGGGATAAAATTGGTTAAGTTCGGGTGGTGGCGCAGCCCGGTAGCGCACTTGCATGGGGTGCAAGGGGTCGCTGGTTCGAATCCAGTCCACCCGACATTATTACCCAAAAGGCAAATTAATAACAGATGGTCTTTTGGGTTTTATTAAATTTCACTCCCTTTTTCACTAACTTTTTTTAGTAAAGTTTCCTTGATTTTTTGTAAATTTCAACAATGATTATTTCTTGTAACAGATATTGAAATTTATCTAAAATCTAAGAACTTTTAAATATGTAATTATATTAAAAATAAATTTTTTAATTAGATCATATATTTTATTTTTTTCAAATAATTTTATTTATTTCTTGTCAACAACACCAGGATCATTACGCCTCTTGGGAGGTATATGGTGGCAATAAGGAAAATAATCATTACTCTTCACTTACACAGTTAGATACCAATAATGTGGCCTTATTACAACCTGCGTGGGTATATCATTGTAGAGATGCAAGTGCCAATACACAAATACAAGTTAATCCAATTATTATAAATGGTATTTTATATGGTGTTTTGCCCTAACTTAAATTATTTGCCCTTAATGCTGCAAATGGTGCAAAGAAATGGGTCTTTGATCCATTTTCAGATTCCATGAGAAAGAAAACAAATGCCGGCTTTTCTATGATGAATGTTTGCAGAGGGGTAATATTTTATACAGATGATAAGGATAATAAACGTATATATTACGCCGCAGGCGCTAAGTTATATTGTATTAATGCAATAACCGGAGAGCCTATTACAACATTTGGTTCTAAAGGTGGCATTGATTTACATCAAGATTTAGGTTTAAATGCGCAACATTTGTATGTGGCAGCTACTTCACCAGGTATTATTTATAAAAATTTGATTATTATTGGCACTCGTGTTGCAGAAGAAATGCCAGCTGCGCCTGGAGACGTGCTTGCTTATGATGTTTATACCGCCCATTTACAATGGATTTTTCATACAATTCCGCATTCGGGTGAATCGGGTTTCAATTCTTGGAAAGATTCTACAGCCTACTTGCATGTTGGTGGTGCAAATGCTTGGGCCGGATTTAGTATGGACGAAGAAATAGGTATTGTATATGTGCCCACCGGTTCGGCGGTATATGATTTTTATGGGGGTTTGCGTTTGGGAAATAATTTATTTGTTAACTCATTAATTGTTTTAAATGCCAATAATGGAAAAGAGATTTGGCATTATCAAACCATTCATCATGATGTGTGGGATAGAGATTTGCCAACGGCACCGGCTTTGTTAACTTTAAATTTAAATGGTAGAAAAATTGATGCAGTGGCACAACCCACTAAAACCGGATATATTTTTTTATTTAACAGATTAACCGGTGAACCTATTTTCCCTATTCACGAGCAACCTGTGCCGGCAGTTAGCTTACTAAAAGGCGAAATGCTTTCTACAACACAACCCGTGCCAGTTTTGCCTGTTCCGTTTGTACGACAATCACTCACCAAAAATAATTTAAATCATTTAGTGCCCCATTCTTCATATAATGATATAGCAAAAAGACTATCCTGCTATCAATCTAATCACATGTTTTCGCCACCATCAGAACAGGGAACAATTATTTTTCCGGGATTTGATGGAGGTGCTGAATGGGGCGGTCCGGCTGTTGATCCGTTAACAGGCATTTTGTATATTAATGCTAATGAAATACCATGGGTATTAAAAATGTTACCAATCACATTTAAAAATAATAATCATGAAACCATGTTGCAGGCAGGTATTCGATTGTACCAAATGCATTGTATGTCTTGCCATGGAGCTACAATGCAGGGCAGTGGTAATTATCCATCTTTAAAGCACCTTTTTCAAAAATATGAGCTTCAGTCTTTTATTCAATTTATTTCTTCTGGAAGAAGAATGATGCCTTTTTTCAACAATTATCCATTACCGAAAAAAGGCTTTAGCTGCTTATGTGTTGCATTTAAAAAATGAGTAACAAAAAAAATTTAGTTTGCCATCAGATAAATCTACTAAATGAGATAGTATACCATATACTTCAATTGGCTATAATAAGTTTTTAACTTAAGAAGGGTATCCTGCTATATCACCACCTTGGGGTACTTTAACCGCTATTCAGCTAAATACAGGTAAAATTATATGGAAAGACACACTTGGCGATTATCCTGAATGGAAAGCTAAAGATATACACACCGATACTGAAAATTATGGTGGCCCTGTGGTAACGGCAGGGGGTTTGCTATTCATTGCAGCTACCAGCGATGCAACTATTAGGGCTTTTAATAAACGGAATGGTCAATTGTTGTGGGAGGCTAATTTACCTGCTTGTAGTTTTGCTAACCCTGCAGTGTACACTGTTAACGGCCAACAATTCGTAGTAATTGCTTGTGGAGGTGGTAAACTGCAAAAAACCTCCGTGGATAGTTATGTAGCTTTTGCTTTACCAAAAAATAAATAATGGAAGCAAGGTATTTTTTTGTGAGTTATATAATACACTTATTCAAGTGTAGGTATAATTTTTTTAAATTTATATGTAAAAATTATTCATATCTATATCCAAATTTAATGGCTGCTTTTTTCATTTTTTCGGTAAGATTATCTAACATCTCTTTCGATAGCCTAAAACGTTCATAGGTATCTATATCGCCTGATTCTATTTTTTCTAAACGTTGATACCAGTCTCCCGGATTAATCATATCGCCAATTTTTCTCGGTACAATATGCATGTGTAAATGGGCCACCGATTGGCCGGCTACTTCTCGTTCTTGAATGGCCCAATTAAACCCATTTGTTTCAAATACTTTACATAATAGTTCAGCAGCTGTTCTTCCTAATTCCATAAATTCTGCCAATTCATCATGGGTTAATTCAAATAAACTTTCCTGATGTTTTTTGGGTATAATTAGTGAATGTCCGGGAAGAATAGGGGATATATTATATATTACTGCGAAATTATTTGTTTCTAAATAGTAATCAGTTATCTTCTTAGTACAAAATGGACAAATTTTCATGAATAAATATTTAGCCACACAAAAATATACAAATAGATTTTAAGCACTGATATGCATAGCATGTATATTAAATATTAGTATACATTGCATAATTGATTTTTTTTCTTTAACTTTGCATCACTTTATGAAAAAAATATTCCTTTTTTTTAAGTTAATTACTCCGCCTTAATGGCTCGCTTTTGAATTCAGTAAAAATATTTTCTCATTTTAAACTTTCATTTTTCATGAAGGCTTACTTTAATTTATTTGACTTTTCACAACGTGTTGATTATAAAACAGAAGTTTTATCGGGGCTAACAGTTGCTTTAGCGCTAATTCCTGAAGCAGTTGCTTTTTCGATTATTGCAGGTTTATCACCGCTTACAGGCTTATATGCCGCATTTGTAATGGGGTTAGTAACTAGTATATTGGGTGGCCGCCCAGCAATGATATCGGGTGCAACAGGTGCAATAGCCGTAGTAATTGTTGCATTAGCAAAAAGCCATGGTGTAGAGTATGTATTTGCAACAGTAATATTAGCTGGTATATTGCAGGTAATAGCCGGTCTTTTAAAATTAGGAAAATTTATTAGGTTGGTTCCTCATTCCGTTATGTTTGGGTTTTTAAATGGCTTGGCTATAGTTATATTTATGTCGCAGATGGTTCAATTTAAGCAGGCAGATATAAATGGGGTGTTGCATTGGATGCAAGGGTGGTATTTATTCGTTATGTTGGGCTTGGTATTACTAACTATGTTAATTATTTGGGGATTACCAAGAATTACTAAAGCATTTCCTTCTTCACTGGCAGCTATATTAGTAGTTTCTGGTATTGTAATTGTGTTTAACATTGATACCAAAACGGTTGGAGATATAGCTTCT
>JAGWPI010000172.1 GCA_028877005.1 Bacteroidota bacterium
AACAAGGAGGAAATTATGCAACCAACTTAACAGCCTATGCACAAAAAATATTTTCTTTAGCTGTGAGGGCTACGAAAATATTTTTTGCCAACACACATGAAACAACTTTTGAATCAACCTTATTCAGGATGATGACTCGTCCTGAAATAGGTTGACCAAAAAAAACCAAAAATGGAACTTCAACACCATATTTTCAATTGGGCATTTCAACCGGGCTGGATGTGCAATAAATTCCCTGCCTTCGCAAATACTTAAAACGTTAGGCGGCAGCTTAAAGGATGACACCTACAACACATACAAAATGCCTTGCAGGCAGTATTGGTCTTCATTACATTCGTACTGCACATGTAAAGTACATTCCTGAGGTTTTTTGCCGCCCCTTTTGTAAATGCGGGGCTTATCCTGATTGCTTGTACTTGCTTGTAAAAAAATGGCTAACTTTAATGAACATACCTACGGCCCATACAGTAAGGCGGTTGGTGTTTTTATTGGTAAAAAAATTATAATACATGAAAAATTGGCTTGTCTTTTTGCTTGTTTGGCAGGTATTTACCGCATGCCATACTTCAACGGAAAAAAAGTTTGTTGACATTCGGGGAATAGATTCTACCATAAAGCCCGGTGATAATTTCTTTTTGTATGTAGATGGTAAATGGTATGATACTGCACAGATTCCACCTACCCAATCGGGTGTAGGTGCTTATATGTTTATGAATTATCCGCAGCGGATACGCTTGCAAAATATATTGGATAGTGTATCAAAAGCCAATAACCCTAAAGGAAGTATTGAACAAAAAGTGGGTGATTTTTATGCATCCGGTATGGACACTGCTACCATTAATCAACGTGGCTATGATCCCATTCAGCCGGTGCTGATTAGTATTGAGGGTATTAAAGATATTCCTGCTTTAATGGCTTTTGTGGCCAATCAGGCAAAAGTGGGGAACACTTCTATCTTGGATTTTAGCATAGCGCCGGATGATAAAAACAGCAGCATCAATATTGCCCATGCTTACCAAACAGGTATTGGCCTGCCGGATAGGGATTACTATTTTAAATCGGACGCTTCTACAATTGCTATTCAGCAAGCGTACAAAAAATACCTGGCTACTTTATTTCAACTTACCGGCAGCAGCGCTGCAGAGGCAGAAAAAGACGCCAATATTGTGTACAACATAGATCAGCAACTTGCTGCTTCGCATAGAACAAGAATTGAACTGCGGGATGTAACAGCAAATTATAATAAGATGGCCGTTGCCAAACTTAATCAGGAACAACCCAATATAGGTTGGGTAAAACTACTGGATAATTTAGGTGCGAAAACAGATTCTATTGACGTGGGTCAGCCGGCATATTATCAACAACTGAATGTGCTTTTAACTGCTATTCCGCTGAATAATTGGAAACTGTATTTAAAGGCTAAAACCATTAGTAACTATAGTGAGGTACTAAGTAAACCTTTTGTGGATGCCAATTTTGAATATGCAAAAGTTGTTTCCGGCCAGTCTGTACAAAAACCCCGGGGCGAAATGATGGCCAGTATGGTAGATGACAAAATAGGTATGGCATTGGGACAATTGTATGTAAAAAAATATTTTCCGGAAGAGGCCAAAAAGCGCATGCTGGAAGTGGTGAATAATTTGCAAAAAGCCTATGCGGTAAGGATAGACAAGCTAGACTGGATGAGTGATAGCACCAAACAAAAAGCAAAAGAAAAATTATGGGCCATTACCAAAAAAATAGGGTATCCGGATAAATGGCGAGATTATAGTAAAGTGACCATTGAACGGAATAAATATTTTGAGAATATTGTATCTGCCGATGCCAACAATTATCAATACCAATTAGCAAAATTGAATAAGCCCGTTGATAAAACAGAATGGTTTACAACACCTTCAACCGTTACGGCATATAATAATCCTTCTGCTAATGAAATTGTGTTTCCGGCAGGTATTTTACAACCGCCCTATTTTGACAATGATGCCGATGATGCACTAAACTATGGCGGTATTGGCATGGTAATTGGCCATGAAATAACCCATACATTTGATGACCAAGGCGCACAGTATGATAAAGATGGTAATGTAAGAAATTGGTGGACAAAGGATGATTATGCAAAGTTTAAAGCTAAGACACAGCAGGTAATTGATTTGTATAACACATTTACGGTATTGGATACTTTGCATGTTAAAGGTGCTATGACTGTTGGCGAAAACACAGCAGACATTAGTGGTGTAGCTGTGGCTTATGATGCGTTTAAACTGACAAAAGAAGGACATGACACCGCAAAATTGGGTGGCTTTACGCCCGATCAGCGTTTCTTTTTATCTATTGCACGTATATGGCGGGTAAAAATGAAAGATGCATTTTTACGACTTTGGATAAACAACAATCCGCATTCTCCGCCCATGTGGCGCGTTAATGGTCCGTTGATGAACAACGCCTATTTTTATGAGGCCTTTCATGTACAACCGGGCGATAAAATGTATTTACCCGAAGATAAACGTATACATATTTGGTAGGGAAGGGTGTATGGTTGGTGCTACAATAATTTTCCGGAAGAAAAAAAGCACCAACCCCTTGCTTGTATAGATTTATTTTGTGGATAATAAACACTATGGGTGATGTGTTGTAGACAATAGCACTATGTGTTATAATGGTAGTTTGGATAGAAACGGAAAAACGGATGTCTGCTATCTCCAGTTCATAGTATGTACAACACTAGTCCTGCTCGCTTTTTATTAGCTAAAATTTGTGGAAGCAATGTTCTCATAAACCTTGGCCTTAATTACCTTATTATTCTGCTGTATTTTACAATGTAGTAGTTTTTAATGCGTTTGCACAAATTGCCGTTGCCACTTCAACTAATAACTTTTATAGCTGTTAGAAAGATTTTTTACAGAATGGTTCATTCAACACTTAATTAAATGGAATACTTTCAAAACAGAAAATTGCTGATTGCAACAAAGCACCAAAAAGAAAAAGTAATAG
>JAGWPI010000173.1 GCA_028877005.1 Bacteroidota bacterium
ATATACCTTTTATGGTATTTTATTGTATGTTGCCTCTACCATTTTTGTGGTGTATTTAAGTTTGGGACAGCCGGAAGATAAAGTATGGAATGCCCTATTCTGGGTGGTACAGCTATTTATTTGCATTAATGCTGTAGCAAAAAGTTTTTTAGCTGAAAGCAGAGGTAAAATGTTGTATTTCTATTCCATTGCAGGAGCAGGTGATTTTATGATTGCTAAATTGGTATTTAATGCATTACTAATGCTGTTAATGAGTTTGGTAAGTTTAGCGGTATTTACTTTATTACTAGGAAATCCATTAGAAAATATTTGGGCATTTATTGGAATAAGTATGTTGGGCGGAATAAGTTTAAGTTTGGTATTTACATTTTTAGCTGCCATTGCAGCAAAAGCAGAGCAACAAGCTGCGCTTATGGCTATTATGGGATTTCCCATTATTATTCCGCAACTTTTGCTCCTCATTAAAATTTCATCCATAGGCTTTTCAAGTGTTGTACAAGGTGGCCTTTGGCAAATGATTGGTTTAATGATAGCTCTTGATGCTATGGTAGCTATTTTGGCTTTTATATTGTTTCCCTTTTTATGGAAAGATTAAAAACGCAAATGTCTAACTGTTAATCCATTATTTTTTAATTGTAATAATGAATCAATTCCAATTTTTAAGTGTCGATCTACAAATTTGCTGGTAACTTTTTTATCGCTTGCTTCTGTTTTTACTCCTTCAGGAATCATAGGAGAATCACTTACCAATAATAAAGCACCTGTTGGTATATGATTATAGAAGCCAACAGTAAAAATAGTGGCTGTTTCCATATCTATGGCATATGCTCGTATTTTGGTAAGATAATTTTTAAACTCTTCGTCATGCTCCCAAACCCGGCGGTTAGTAGTATATACTGTGCCTGTCCAGTAATCTACTTTATTATCTCGAATAGTAGTAGAAATGGCTTTTTGTAGCGCAAAAGCGGGAAGCGCCGGTACTTCCGGAGGAAAATAATCATTAGAAGTACCCTCACCACGAAGTGCAGCAATTGGTAAAATTAAATCCCCAATTTTATTGCGCTTCTTCAAACCTCCACATTTTCCTAAAAACAATACTGCTTTTGGTTCAATTGCTGACAGTAAATCCATAACTGTTGCTGCACCCGGACTGCCCATTCCAAAATTAATTATAGTAATATCATTAGCAGTAGCGCATTGAAAAGAGCGATCTCTTCCTACTACTTCTACTTTATTCCATTCGGCAAATTTTTCAACATAATTATTAAAATTGGTTAATAGAATATATTCCCCAAAATTCTCTAATTTTTCTCCTGTGTAGCGGGGTAACCAGTTCTTTACGATTTCAGATTTTGTTTTCATAATTATTCAAATATATTTTTAGTGAATTGTCTATTCTTCTAAAGTATTGTTTTAAAACTACCAATATTCATTTCCTAATTTAAATTACATAATAGTTTAACCGATAAAAGTAGCCATTTTTGCTTAATTATTATAATGTTACTCTAAAAAATAAGGTGAATATTGGTTTACAAACCATTTTAATAGCATTGAATTAAAAAAAATTGTGTAAAAAAAAATGATTCAGATAAACTACCCAAAACCTGATTTTAATATAAAAGAAAAAGGTGAGAATAGTTTTATTTTTGATAGAATAAGAAAACGCTGGGTTAAATTAACACCTGAAGAATGGATTAGACAAAACTTTATTAATTATTTAGTGAAAAAGAAAGGATATCCCCCATCACTAATTGCAATAGAACAAGAAATAAGGCTATCAGATATAAAAAAAAGATTCGATATTGTTATTTATCAAAATGCATTGCCCTGGATGTTGGTGGAATGTAAAGAATCTAATGTAAGGTTATCAACCAATACCTTAGATCAGATTTTAAGTTACCAACAAATTCTAAAAACGCGTTATTTGGTAATAACCAATGGTAATCAAAGTTTTTGTTGGGATGTTGTTCAATCAAAATCGCTTGAAATGTTGCCAGATTATTCACTATGATTTTGTTGATTACTAACTTCTACCCGTCCATTTTTATTTAAATAGAAGGATAATGTACGAATTTGTATTGCTCCACCATTTTTAAATGCACTAAAATCTGTAACCGTAGAATCAATAAAATGTAAACTACCTCCGGTTACATATGCAATGGTTACATAATCGGGATGTACACCAATTGTACCTCCGCATACCATAATTTGAACAGGTTTTTTAATTTTTTGAACTAATGCAATATCTCTTACCGGTGCCCAATTATCGGCAATTAACACAATTTCTTTACAGGCATTGCATGCAGCTGTTGCTTGTATTAAAGCCTCACAAACATTTTCTGGTGTATCACCGCCCGATCCCTTTTGCATAGTAGATTCCATTAGAAGAGCAGCTCTCTTCATATTAACATAAGACTCTACATATATTCCGCCCGTATGTCCTAATACTTTTCGTTCAGTAGGTATATCATTTCCATCGTTAAAACAAGCAAAACTGTCAATAGCATGTAAGCTGTCTGTTTGTTGTAGCCAATACAGTAATTGCGCAGAGTATACAGCCATACTGGCGGTTACATCTACCACTAAAAGTGCTTTTGTAAAAGATTGTTGCCGAAGGCAATGCAATAGGCTTGTATCTATTAGTGGTACAGACTTTACATTAGGTGTGGATGAAGGTAATGCATCATCAATCCTTATACGAGTGGCCCCAAGCAAGCAATAAAGTTTGTCGGCTTTTTGAAACTGTAATTGTTGTTTACGGCTTAAAATTTTTTTCTGAACTGCAATAGTATATGGTATCTGCATAATTGAATCGGTAGATGCAATTGATGTAAAAAGAGTGTCTGAAATTTGCAAAACAGGCCTGTTATTGATATAAAAAACGGGCATACTAGAAGTTGATCCACCATAAATTTCGTCCCAATACCTTATTTTTTTGGACTTTACAGTTGAATTAAATGGACTTTCAGAATTTTGGATTATCGATTTTTTTTCATGCATTTCCAATGCTTTTGTAGTTTCTTGTATAAGTGTTAGCTCATGATTAAGCGATGCTTTACTAGGCCATAAACGATAGTGAATAACAAAGCCATGCATTAACTTTTCAGCGCTCAAAGCATCATTACCATTGGTTTGTCTTATCAAATGCCATTGGGTAAATGATTGTGCATGAATAAAGGGAATTAATTGATATAAAGAATGAAAACGGGCGGTATTCAGCCTTTTTAATGAATTGTTAGAAGGATAATCGGTATAGACTAGATCAACTGACAGTATATCGGCATGCTGTAATTGATAAACGCAGGCAGTATCAATAAAATTAGACTTCCCAAATGGCATAGGCAAATACAATACAGATGCACCCGTAGTATCAATTTGATAAATTGGTATTTTAATAATGTTACTATTTAAAATATCATTAATCCATGACACGGGTTGTGCATACATATAAATAGGCATAAACAAAAAAAGAAATACAATGCGTTTCATTAACTTTTAGAATAAACATTTAAAGTAATTAATTTCTTTGATATTTTAAGTATAAACAAAAAAACCGCTGCAAGGCAGCGGTCTAATAAATAAAATAAAAAAAACTATTAAGGGAAAATACCAAGTTCATTGTATGAAGTGGCAACCTTATTAATAGCACATACATAGGCTGCTGTACGCATATCAGGAATTTCAGGATTTTTATCCCAAATTTCTATAATTTCTTGTGTGGCAGTAATCATAGTTTCCTCTAAGCCACTATGCACTAAATCTACTTCTTCAGCACCGTGCATAATAAATTTTCGTTCTGCATCAGATACAGTTTTACCTGTTAGAGATTCCATTTGTGTTAAAATGTGGCTATTCATATTTTCTGTAAATCGCTTTTCTAAACGGCCATAGCGAACATGCGACAGATTTTTTAACCATTCGAAATAGGAAACAGTAACGCCACCTGCATTCAAATACATATCCGGTACAATTAAAGTACCTTTTTTATTCAAGATGGCATCCGCTTCTGGGGTAAGAGGCCCATTAGCCGCTTCGCCAATAATTTTAGCTTTTATTCTATCTGCATTGCTGCCATTTATCACATTTTCCAATGCTGCAGGAATTAAAATATCGCACGGCAATTCTAATGCATCTGTACTTTTTTCAATGTTGGTTGCACCCGGAAAATTTAAAATAGATCCGGTTGCTTTTCTATGTTGAAATACCGCTTCTTCGTTTAACCCATTTGCATTGTAAATAGCTCCTTCATATTCAGCAATGGCAATAACAACAGATCCATGCTCTCTAAAGAATTTGGCAGAATGATAACCTACATTACCTAAACCTTGTACAACAACTTTTTTTCCTTCAACCCCGGGTGTAAGGCCTAATTTTTTCATTCTTTCGGCCATGTTACACACTTCGCGTACACCATAAAAAACACCCAAACCTGTTGCTTCTTTTCTTCCTCTTACGCCACCTTGCGATACAGGTTTTCCAGTAACACATCCTGCTGCATCAATCTCACCCGGTTTTAATGAAGCATAAGTATCTACAATCCAAGCCATTTCTCTTTCGCCGGTTCCATAATCGGGCGCAGGTACATCAATACCGGGGCCTATAAAATTTTTCTTCACCAATTCGCTGGTATACCGACGGGTAATTTTTTCTAACTCATAGGTGCTATAGTTTCTAGGATTAATTTTAATACCACCTTTAGCACCGCCAAATGGCACATTTACAATAGCACATTTATAGGTCATTAAGCTAGCCAAGGCCATTACTTCGTCTTGATCAACTGCTTCACTGAAACGAATACCTCCTTTACAAGGAGATTTGTGCTGACTGTGTTGCACTCGATAAGCTTCAATTACTTCTATCCTACCATCATCCATTTTAACCGGGAAACGCATTCTGTAAACACTGTTACAGGCTTTAATTTGTTCTAACAAACCTTTATCCCATTTGGTAAATTCTGCTGCTTTATCAAAACTACGTTCAACGTTATGAAAAAAGCTGTACTGTTCATTTGACATAATCAATCGTTTTAAATGTTATGTTATAGCTAATTTTTATTTATGAAAATTAAAATTTAATATAGGAGAAGGTAAAAATTTATTTTTTTTCAATTCGTCTAATTTGGCGATCTAATGCAAAAAGATAGATAAATAATCCCAATACAATTACAATTACAACAGCCATTACCACAAAAATTTTTCCATTACTTTTCATGAAGCTACCATCATCGGGCAAATTTGTTTGAGCCCTTACAACACCATTTAGCAAGAATAGGGCAACAACTGATATCCAATATTTTATATTTTTCTTCATTATAATATGGCTTTTTCTTTAATAAATTGTAACCGAATGCGTAGTGTAGTTATCCAAACCCCCAAAAGTGTCCACCCAATTACAGCAGGCCAAAAAACTAATCGCATGGCAGGATCTAAATCATTCCCATTCAATGCCGGATTGCCATCACTACCTAAACCACCGGGATGTAAACTTTCTACTAATCTTGGTAAAATCCAAATAGATGGATACAACATAAAAAATGCAAATATATTATAGACAGCACCAACCCTAGCTTTTTTATCCTCCTCATTTAAGGAGCCCCTTAAAACAAAATAGGCCAAATAAATGAGCAATGCTATGGCTGCACCATTTTGTTTGGCATCACCACTCCATGCAGCCCCCCATTGATATTTTGCCCATATGGCGCCTGTTATGAGGCCAAGAATTCCAAAAACGATACCTGTTCTTGCATATTCTAATGAGTAAGTATCATAGTTTTTTAGAGGATTACGTAGGTATTTGATGGCATAAATAAATGATACCAGAAATAAAATGTTCATTCCAAACCACATAGGAACATGGAAAAATAAATTACGAATACTTTGTTGCAGAGGAACGCCCGGTGGTGAAGGCACTTTTACTAAAAACCCCATAAAACAGGTGTACATTAGTAATAAAAAACTCAATATCTTCCACCAGGCTGATTTTATCATAACAAAATAGGCTATGCCACTACTTTAGTTTCGCAAAATTAGGGCATTGTGTGCCATGAAATGCATTCATGTTATAAAATTTACGCAAAGATTAACCTATGTTAGCTTTACCTGAACATCATTTAAACATTGTTCAAAAACATTAGAGGATTTATGCAGAAATAATACTAAACCCAATTTATCATTTAATTAACTCTAAAAAACAATGATGATATTTTTGACTTGTATAACCCTCATATAACTATAACCCCATTATTTTGGACTCAAGAATAAAATTTTTTTAACTATTTAACAGCTGCTCTTAATAAGTATTTTTTGTTTGCTATAGAAAAGGTGATTGTTTGCAAATCGCTTAAATAAATGTAAATTTGCACATTCTTAAAAATTCATGCCGTAACATGAAGCGAGTCGCCCCGTAAGGCGGCGGCAAACTGAATGTGGCTATCAATTAAAAAAAGATTAGACACATGAAATTATCTCAATTTAGATTTGATTTACCCTTAAATCTCATTGCACAAAACCCCACCAAAAGAAGAGAAGACAGCAGAATGATGGTTGTTGACCGAAAAACCGGCAACATGGAAAACAAACATTTTCGGGATATTCTTGAATATTTCGATGACAAAGATGTATTTGTAGTAAACAACACCAAAGTTTTTCCAGCCAGAATGTATGGCAGAAAAGAAAAAACAGGCGCAAAAATTGAAGTATTTTTATTGAGGGAACTCAATAAACCCAACAGATTATGGGATGTAATAGTAGATCCTGCCCGTAAAATAAGAGTTGGCAACAAACTATATTTTGGCGATAATGAAGAATTGGTAGCTGAAGTAATTGATAATACAACCAGCCGTGGACGTACTATACGTTTTTTATGGGAAGGAGATGACGCCAGTTTTAAAGAAATGTTAGAAACATTAGGTGAAACCCCTTTGCCGAAATACATTAAACGAAAACCTGACGAAGAGGATAAAGAACGCTATCAAACAGTATATGCTAAATATGAAGGTGCAGTTGCAGCTCCTACTGCCGGTTTGCATTTTAGTAAAGAATTAATTAAACGATGCGAAATACAAGGTATTCGGTTTGCAGAAGTAACCCTTCATACAGGTTTAGGTACTTTCAGACCCATTGAAGTAGAAGATTTGAGTAAACATAAAATGGATGCTGAATACTATCAAATAACGGAGGAGGCCTGTCGTATTGTAAATACAGCTAAACAAACCGGCCATCGAATATGCTCTATTGGAACAACAACCATGCGAGCCATGGAAAGTAGTTTTACCGCTCAGAAACTGCTGAAACCTAGTGAAGGTTGGACCAATCATTTTATACATCCACCTTATGAATTTAGTGTTGCAGACAGTTTGGTAACTAATTTCCATTTGCCTAAAACAAGTTTATTAATAATGACTTGTGCTTTTGCTGGCTATGATTTAACCATGGAGGCTTACAAAAAAGCCATAAAAGATAAATACCGCTTTTTCAGTTATGGCGATGCCTTATTAATCATTTAATGATAGCTGAAGATAATAAAAAAAGACTGCAAATATAAAATTGCAGTCTTTTTTATTGCTTATTTCACATATAAATTATTCTAACCCAAATAAACCTTTGTTTAATAATTGCAGTGTTTCCTTTTTATAAGAAGAAGGAACCAGTAACGAAATGTTATGGGGGCTTCCACCATAGCTTACCATTCTTACCGGAATTTGATGAATTGCATCAAATAATTTCTTTAATACCTCTTTTGTTTCTGCTATTTGATTGCCTACAATAGAAATAATCGTTTGTTCTTTATCAATTTCAACAACGCCAAAAGGCTCTAATTCTCTTATAATTTCATGCAAAAAAGTAGGCTGATCAATAGTAACAGAAACAGCAACCTCAGAAGTAGTAATCATATCTATAGAAGTTTTATATTTTTCAAAAACTTCAAAAACTTTACGTAAAAAACCATAAGCTAAAAGCATTCTACTACTCCTTATTTTAATGGCAATGATACCATCTTTTGCAGCTATAGCTTTTACACCCACACTACCAGCTTCATGCATAATAGTGGTTCCTTTAGCAGAAGGCTCCATGGTATTAAGCAATTTAACAGGAACATTTTGTTGTTGTGCCGGCCAAATACAGGTGGGGTGAAGAATTTTTGCGCCAAAATAAGCTAACTCTGCTGCCTCGTCAAAACTTAACTGATCAATAGCAATAGTTTTATTGACCACTCTAGGATCATTATTGTGCATGCCATCAATATCAGTCCATATTTCACAAACACTGGCATTTACAGCTGCAGCTATTAATGAAGCTGTATAATCACTTCCACCTCGTTTCAAATTATCTACTTCACCACGCGCATTTTTACAAATATACCCTTGTGTAATAAATAATTTTTGGTTAGCATGTTGCTGTAATAATGCAGTTAATTTTGATTTAATGGTGGCTAGGTTAGGTTCTTCATTGGCATCAATACGCATAAAATCCAATGCCGGTAATAATATATGATCAGTACCTTGTTCTTCTAAATAAATAGAAAATAAACGGGTACTCATTAATTCACCTTGTGCTAATATATCTTTATTCAATGCATCGCTAAATGAAATACGAGTAATAATATTTAAAAATTCAAAATGTTCGGCTACTACATTTTTTGCTTTTTCTAAAAAGTCGTGTTGTTTTAACAGCGAAGCAATAAATTTTTGATAATGCTGTTCCAAATTTTGGATACTGGTGCGGGCTTCTTCTTTATTGCCATTGGCCAAATAACTACTTATTTCAACTAAAGCGTTAGTGGTTCCACTTAACGCACTCAGCACAGTAATTACCGGTTCATTACCTTGAGAAATTAATTGTGCTACCTGATGCATTCTTTCCGGCTTTCCTACACTTGTGCCGCCAAATTTCATTACCTTCATATTATATGGTTGATAGGTTTAATTGAATAAAAAATGAATAATTTGAACTTCTGCTTTCAAAACTTTTAATTAAATTGTTTGCAAAAGTAATGGCCATACATGATATATAACCATCCTTTTTAAATAACAAACGTTCGTAATTATTTAAACAAATTCAAAAAAATGAATGAGTAACTATTTTCCCAATTTATCACTTTGGTTAATGATTTTATTATATATAATTGCTGGTATCAATCACTTCATTCAACCACGAATTTATATAAAAGTAATGCCACCTTACTTTCCGGTAAAAGGTTTACTAAATATTGCCGCGGGTATTGCAGAAATTACTTTAGGAGTCGGCTTATATTTTGAAGAAACGCGTTTTTGGGCAGCCTGGCTAATTATGGCCATGTTGGCAAGTTTTTTTCCGGTACATATTTACATGCAACATTTAGCTCCGTTTAAAATAGGAAAAATAACAATTACTAAACCATTAGCATTAATAAGAACGCTGCTTCAGTTTGTGCTTATTTATTGGGCATATACATTTACACGCTAACCTACAAAACGCTATTAAAAGGCTTTTGATTGGCACAACTAATATAAGAACCGGGGGTAACATTAAAATATTTACAAAAATATTTATAATATCCTATGCGACTATACTTTTCTTCGGCTTGATTATTCCCACACTCTATACCCCCATTAATTATATTAATAACTGCACCGAAACCGGGTAAAATATTTCTGAGACTATCATAATGATTGGGTTGCCAATACCCGGACATAACTGCATGACAAGAAGGTTTAGGTTTTTGTGGATACATCCAAAACCAGAGTGCCGAAGCAAATGCAACCATACCATTTTGAGATACAATATTTGGGTGGTCCAGTAAACTATCTTTATTACCGAACAAAAAGGCACTAAATTGCCCATAATTAACATTCCAACTAAGCTGCAGTGGCCCACGACCATGATAAGATTGCCCATATACAGGCATCCAATCTTTTTTTGTAGTATCTGAATATTGTGCGCAACCACTTTCGCAACCTTTTTCCTCTACAAAGTATAACCCCCATTTAAAATAACCATCCGGTGCTTTGGGCCAACCCCCGCCGGTTTCAAACGCCATATTGGCTAAAAAAGCTGCCAACTCACGTTTCTGTAGGGTTGTATTTTTTGCCACTAAAAATTCTGGAAAAAATTTTAAGGCATCCAAAAAATTAGCAAATGAATAAATATCTACACTACTTGCTTTATTTTTTGAAGTTTTATTTCCATTTCGATGCGGAAATAAATCGTCCCACTTTTTTTGATTCAAATAAAGCAATACCCTTTTTTGCGCAACAATGCTACTATCAATTTCATAATGACAAGCATATTTTATAATAGGTGTATCAGGAATAAAAGATTGCAAAAAAAATACTGTAAATAACAGAAGCAACAGTGTAACAGGTTTTAATAAAAGTATCTTCATATTGCACTATTATTTATATTAAATCCAATATTATTATCAATGAACGGATATAATTTCAAAATAAATATTCATTTTTATAATTCAGCTAGTCCGAATTTTATTGCAATACTGTTTAAATCGTTCATAACAGGCGCTAATAATGGAATACCATCCTTCATTCGTAAAGCTTCTATATCTCGTTCAGGATCGCCTGGTATTAAAACTTTCTGTTGGTTATCAATGGGCTTAGCTGCTCTGAAACGTTCAATCCAATTATCCATATGCGCTTTAAATTCATCAGCAGGCCTAAAAGCATCTATACGCATTGCACCAAAAAAATGTCCTAATCCCTTTCCGGGCATATTTTGCGGCATAGGTACATAAGCAGGAAAAGGCGGTACCCAAGGGCCATAGGCAGCCCCACTTAAAACAGCAGAAAAAATATCTACTATACTACCCAAGGCATAGCCTTTGTGGCTACCATGTTCCCGATCACTACCTAGGGGTAACATTGAACCGCCTTTTTTCAAAATAGCAGCATCTGTTGTAGGTATGCCTTCATTGTTTTGTACCCATCCTAATGGTGCCTCTTCATTTTTGCGTTGTAGAATTTCTAATTTTCCATTTGAGGCAGTGGTGGTGGCGAAATCAGCCACAAAAGGAGGTTGTTTTCCGGCAGGTATGGCAACAGCTATAGGATTGGTTCCCAACATTTTTTCAATTGAAAAAGTGGGTGCCACTAAGGCACTAGCATTTGTCATAGCAATGCCAATCATATCATAATCCAATGCCATCATAGCATGATAGCCTGCTATACCAAAATGATTGCTATTTTTTACACTTACCCAACCGGTGCCACATTGTTGTGCTTTTTGAATAGCCACTTGCATAGCAAAAGGTGATACAACTAAACCCAATCCCGCATCACCATCTATAACAGCGGTAGATGGTGTTTCATGTACAATTTTTAAAGAAGGTTGGGTATTAATTCGCCCGGCCTCCCATAAACGCACATAACCACTTAATCGTGCTACCCCATGACTATCTATGCCTCTAATATCAGCTGAAAGCAACACAGTGGTGGCTAATTGGGCATCTTTTTGCGAACAACCCATTTTTATAAATACATTTTTAGTAAATTGAAAAAGCGTAGAATAAGAATATAGCATACTATTGGGGTTGGTTAAAAACTGCAATTTATTGAAACCAAATGTCATCATTGAATCTGAACATGTTAATATGTTGTATAAAATATACTAATCAAACATTGTCTACAAAATTCAATGTCGCTTAAAGGTAAATTAATAACTATGTAAATGGCTTACATAAATAATGGTTAAAACTTTTTGAAAAAAAAGAGGCTTCTCAAAATTGTTGAGAGAGCCTCCTATATTAAAAAATTAAATGTAATATTAAAATGGTAAATCATCTGAAGTTTCAGGAATATCAGAGGTTTGTTCAACCGTTGCACTTCCTGATTGATAATTGTTTCCTGCTGCGGTGTTACCAATACTATTACTACTCATATTATCTTGACGACTGCCTAAAAGTTGAACATTAGCAATACGTAAAGATAAAGAAGCACCCTGCTTACCATCTTGTGTAGTATAAGTTCTTACATCTGGCTGTCCTTCAACATAAACCTGAGTTCCTTTTTTTAAATATGGGGCAATGGCAGTTCTGTCTGTCCAATAAGCACATTCTACCCAAGTGGTGCGTTCTTTTTGTGCGCCTTGTGCATCTTTATAACGTTCTGTATGCGCTATTGAAAAATTAATAACTTTCCGACCATTTACATCGTTAACAATGGCATCTTTTCCAAGATTTCCAATTACCTGTAGTTTAATCATATCTCTAAATTTTGGGCGTAAAATAAAATATATGCATAAAATGGAAAATTAGGAAAAAAAACAAAGCTAAAAAAGTTCTTTTAAAAAAATTTTTGCTTCTTCTAAAAGCATAAATATCAATAAGAAAGCATGGTTTATTTTAAAATTAATTGGATGATTTTTATTTTTAAAAAACAGCCATATATCAATTATACTAGTGTTTACAAAAATTCAATAAAAAAATCGGATTATTTTCATAATATAAATAAATAATTTATATAACAAAAGAATCAATGTTCATAACATTATTAAAATTATTACATAAAACTAGCAATTAACTTTAGATGTAAGTGTGTAAGGATGAGATAAAAACTTGATTTAACTTTAGTAATAAAGTGATTACAGAAATTTAGCAATGGGATAGATTTTTGCGTGTATATTTTAATTAAAGCATTAGTATTTTGCACTTTATTTCCGATTTTTTGTAAAAAAGATATTGATTTAAAACATTGTATTAGTGAATTATAATTGAACACATTTAGAGCTAATTTTAGCTAGAAATAATTTACAGTTATCCTAATTTATATAATGAAAGAACTAAAAAGTAAAAGGTAACACCACTAAATTTTAATAATGAATAAAAAAATTTGTAAAGCAAAAAAAAGTTTTATTTCCTACTCAATTTCAAACAAAAAATGAGAAAATAGCCATTTACAAATACTTTAATTGAAAAAATTCCGCTCATAGCAAATATCCAAAGTCATGAAATAGAATAAAACCATTTGCAAAATGTATCTTTGCACGTTAAAATTTTTAAGAATTATGAGCAGAAATGGAAAGGTATTGGTGGCAATGAGTGGCGGGGTAGATAGTACTGTTACTGCTTTAATGCTGCATGAACAAGGCTATGAGGTAGTTGGTATTACCATGAAAACCTGGGATTATGCCAGCAGCGGCAGCAGTAGCAAAGAAACAGGCTGCTGTAATTTAGATTCTTTTAACGATGCCCGACAAGCGGCAGTTCAACATGGATTTCCACATTTTATCTTAGATATTAGGGATGAATTTGGCAATTTTGTAGTAGAAAACTTTGTAGAAGAATATATTGCAGGTCGAACACCTAACCCCTGTGTAATGTGTAATACCCACATTAAGTGGCGTGCTTTACTAAAACGTGCCAATGCATTAAACTGCGATTATATAGCCACCGGGCATTATGCATCGGTATATCAACACACCAATCAACGATATGTTATTAGCAAAGGAAAAGATGACACTAAAGACCAAAGCTATGTTCTTTGGGGTTTACAGCAAGATTTGTTAAGTAGAACCCTATTACCTTTAGGTAATTACCATAAAACTGAAATTAGGCAAATGGCACATGATTTTGGCTACCCGGAATTAGCCAAAAAAAGTGAAAGCTATGAAATATGCTTTGTACCTGACAATGATTACCGGGGCTTTCTGAAAAACAAAGTTGTTGGTTTAGAAGAACGTGTTAACGGTGGCTGGTTTATAGATAAACACGGAAAAAAATTAGGACAGCATAAAGGATATCCCTTTTATACTATTGGTCAAAGAAAAGGCTTGGATATAGCATTGGGTAAACCGGCATTTGTTACAGCTATTCATCCTGAAACCAATACAGTGGTGCTTGGCGATGAAGTAGATTTAGAGCAAAACAACATGCTTGTAACACGTTTAAATTTCATTAAATATGAAGGAATAAACAATGGATTTGAAGTAACTACCAAAATTAGGTATAAAGATAAAGGAACTTTTAGTAGGCTAAATTTACATAATAACAATGTAGAAGTGCAATTTTTTGAGCATGTAAAAGGTATTGCGCCCGGACAAAGTGCTGTATTTTATGAAGGTAATGATGTGGTTGGCGGAGGCACCATTATGAGAAGTAATCTTTTATAAATAACTATTTCACTTGCTATTCATCGGTTTTTGAAGTAATGCCGCAAACATGGTATCTGCCTGTATATGATAGCCTGTTAACAACAATTGCTTAATTAAGTGTAATCCTTCCTGTTGTATTATTTGGTTAACTATTTGCTCATTTTCTTGTTTAAATACGGAACATGTAATATATAAAAAATATCCTCCCGGCTTTAATTGGGGAATAACTTTGTGAACAATGTCTTTTTGCAATAAGCTGTAGTTTTCAATTTGTTTTGAAGAAAAAAAGTACAATTGTTCCGGTGTTCTACTCCATGTTCCGCTACCTGTACAGGGAACATCTGCAATAATCACTTCAAATTGTTTATTGGCTAATTGAGTAGGTAATGGCTTAGAAACATCTGCAATTACAGCCGTATAGTTCTTAATTTTAGCTTGCTTAAATCGCTGTACCAAATTGTGTAAAACACTTTCCCGCACATCGCTCACCGTTAATTGAATATTACCCCAAACATCGTTTGCTAAAATAGATTTACCTCCGCTAGCGGCACAGCAATCCCACACAGCTAAAGTGGAATCATTATCCTTTATCAATTGCATCAATGTTAAAACCTGTTGAGAGCTATAATCTTGCATC
>JAGWPI010000174.1 GCA_028877005.1 Bacteroidota bacterium
GGCACAATAAAACCATGCTTCACCTTCTAAATTGGTTCCTCTTAATTCATTGGGAAATTGAATAGCAATACTACTGTCTGTTTGTTCTACTTTAACAGCTGAAAGCAAATTAGCATTATGGGTGCCATCAATTTGTTTTTGAAAACGTAATTCTTCTTTGTAATAATCTGTGCTTACTAAATCAATTTTTGTGTGTACAGATTTATACACCAAAAAACCAATAAGCAAAGTAAAACTTACAAATACTGCGGTAATTTTAAATCCCCAATTCATAAATAATGTTTTTTAATCGTTAACAGGCCCTAGAAAATTTGTTTTTAAGCTAGCTATTTTTTTGTTATTGGCCATTAAATCAATAATAATATGCGATGATCGTTCTTTGATTATTTTTTTAGGAAGGGTAACGAAGAATTCGCCAGAACCCTGGCCCTCCTTGGGAACCATAACATAGGGTTTACCTATTATATCAATTTTACCATTTTTATCATGCAATTGTAATTGCAGTTGCACATTCTTGGTGGTTTTATTTACTATTTTAATATTGTATAAGTTTGAAATACTATCCGTACCTCTTTCCTGATATAAAATACCCGGTGTACGGATTATGGTAGCATCTACATCTTTTCTGGTAGCTAAAATACTACCTAAAATGAGTAAAACTAGTGCACATAATGCAGTATAAAATTTCATTCTGGAAGTATACCTTAAAGGGATACCGTTAGCAATAGAGTTTTCAGATGCATAGCGGATTAAACCTTTTGGTTTACCAATTTTATCCATTACATTATCACAGGCATCAATGCAAGCGGTGCAGCCAACACATTCCATTTGTACACCATTACGAATATCTATGCCAGTAGGGCAAACTTTTACGCATTGGAAGCAGTCAATACAATCACCCAATTGATCAGTGTGCACTTTTTTTGCATTGCCACGTGGTTCTCCTCTTTTATAATCATAAGCAACAATCATAGAATTTTTGTCAAGCAATACACTTTGTAGTCTTCCATATGGGCAAACAACCGTACAGGCCTGTTCTCTAAAAAAAGCATATACTCCATAAAATACTCCGCTAAAAACCAATATAGAAGCAAAACCTACTACATGTGCAGAAATTGGTTCTGTAATAATTTTAATTAGCGCGGGCATACCAATAATATAGGCTAAGAAAAAATTTGCAATGATGAAAGAAAGTAAGTAAAAGACAACATGTTTCAAACCTACTTTGAATATTTTTTTACTTGTCCATGGTGCTTTACTGAGTTGTCTTTGTGCAGGTGCATCGCCAAGAATTAAGAATTCAATTTTTCGAAACATCATTTCCATGAAATTAGTTTGCGGGCAAGCCCAACCGCAAAATAAACGACCAAATGCAGCTGTAAATAGAACCACAAAGAATACAAACGTAATCATAGTTAACCCGAAGATGAAAAAGTCTTGTGGCCAAAATATTTTGGTAAATAGTATGAATTTTCCTTCTGGAATATTAAACATAAATAGTGGCCTGCCATCAATTTGGATAAATGGTGTTCCAAAAAAAATAATAAAGTAAAATAGGCTTAACCAGGTTCTAATATTATAGAATTTTCCTTTTGGTTTATAAGCATAAATCCATTTGCGTTTGCCAGCTTCATCTACTGTAGCAATTCTATCACGAAAACTTTCTGACACGGGTTCATTTACATGTTCTACATTACTCATACAAATGGTTATTTATTTTATTGAACGAAGGCTGTTGTTTTTGTTGAATCGCTATTGGCATTTGTTTCTTTGCTATTATCGTTGCAAAGGGTGCCTTGAGGATCTTTTGGAGTTTTTGGTTTGGTACCGTGCAAACTTTTTACATAACTGGCAATTTGTTGAATTTGTAATGGTGAGTAATCATCTTTCCAACTCTTCATACCTTTTTCCGGCCAACCATATTTAATACTTTTGAAAATATCTTGAATACTACAGCCATGCAGCCAATAATTATCTGTAAGATTAGGTCCAACTAATCCACCGCCATCAGCTAAGTGGCAAGCGGCACAAGTAGTAGTAAAAATTTGTTTGCCTGCAGCTAAGTCGTTGGGATCGGTCAAATAGGTTACTGTATTTTCATCCACATTAGCTTTTGATTCTTTTAGATATGCAGCTTTTTCAGCTTCAGCTTTTGCTAATGATATTTGTAATTCTTCTTTACTAAGGGGCGCACTGTGTAAAACATGATAGCGAACTAAATAAATACCGGCAAAAATAATGCTTGCATAAAAGCCGTATAACCACCAAGGGGGAAGCCTATTATCTAATTCTCTAATACCGTCATAGTCATGGCCTAAATCTATTTCTGCTTCTTCTTTTATGGGTTTAAATCGGTTAATGTTAGCCCACCAATTTTTAAAGGCATTCGTTTTTTTGGTTGATTGTAAAACCAATTCTTTTTCAGCAACAGAAGTAGGTTGTTTTCTTAATAAAAATTTGATATTGTATATCAATAGCAATAAAATCAATAGTTCTAGTAATACTACACCTACCAAAGTATAATAGCCCATAGGTGTTAGTCCGCCATAATTAGCGGGTGCAACTGCTTCAGTAGTTGGATTGTCAGCGGCAAAAGCTTGCAAGCTAAGCAAACTCAAGACTGCAATCATCATTAAAGCATTTGTATGGTTTTTTTTCTTTTCAATTGTTTCTTTTTCTTCTTGTATTTTAATTTTTGCTGCACCCAATAGCACGTTGGCTAATAGTACAATGGCTATAAGTAAAAAAATAATTATAATAACCATTAATTGTGTAATAGGAAATGATAATGAAGATGGTTGAGGCGGACCAGCTGCAAATGCGCCAATTGGTGATAAGGTTACAAATAGTAACAACCATTTATTGGGTTTATTTTTTTTGTATGTTGTATCCATTGTTGTTGGTTTTGTAGTGATAAACAAATTTGGCTTTATTAAAAATTAGCATCATCTTCCAGTGGTATTTGACTGATTTGTTGCATGGTTTTTTTATCTGCTTTCCATACCCATAATGCTACCCCTAAAAAAAACAGGAAGAAAATTAAGAAAGAGGATAGGGCATATACATCTACCCCCATAATTTTTTCTAAATAGTTGATAAACTTCATCTTACATTTTTTTAAGGTTATTGCATACTTGTACCCGTTAATGTATTACTGTTAGCAGAAGACTGTGCTTTTATATCAGTGCCCATTCTTTGTAAATAAGCAATCAATGCTATTATTTCTGCATTACTGCTAATTTCGATTTTATCTTTTTTCAATGTTTCTTTAATGCTTTTAGCTTGTGCTTCTAAATCTTGGTTAGCTAGTTTATCATAACCCGCAGGATAAGGAACACCTAGGGTTTGCATGGCCCTTATTTTTGCAGGTGTAATAGCAGTATCAATTTTATTATCGAACAGCCAGCCATAAGTTGGCATAATAGAACCCGGACTCATAGAGCGAGGATCTAGCATGTGATTAAAATGCCAACTATCAGGATACTTTCCGCCTATACGTGCTAAATCTGGCCCTGTGCGTTTACTTCCCCATTGAAATGGGTGGTCATATACAAATTCTCCGGCCTTGCTATATTCTCCATAACGGGCAACTTCATCTCTAAAAGGTCTAATCATTTGTGAGTGGCAGAGGTAACAGCCCTCTCTTACATAAATATCTCTTCCTTGTAATTCTAATGGAGTATAAGGTTTTACTGACGCAATGGTGGGTACATTACTTTTAATTAAGAAAGTTGGTATCATTTCAATAATACCGCCAATGGCTACCGCTATTAAACTAAAAATTAACATTTGTATAGGACGTGCTTCAATCCATCTATGCCAATATTGTTTGCTATGTGTTTCAATTGTTTTTGGAAGTGCAGGTGCTTCTGCTGCTTCATTGGCAACTAATTTTCCTGCAGCAACTGTTTTCCATAAATTATACACCATTAAAAATGCACCTATTAAATATAAAGTACCTCCAATGCTTCGTGTAATGTACATGGGTAAAATATGGGTTACAGTTTCTAAAAACTGATATTTTAAATGGCCATCTGGGGTAAATTGTTTCCACATTAAAGCTTGGGTAAAACCTGCCCAGTATAACGGTACTGCATATAATACAATACCTATTGTTCCAATCCAAAAGTGCGTGGTGGCTAATTTTTTAGAATATAAGGTTGTATTAAATATGCGTGGGATTAGCCAATATAATACGCCAAAAGTTAAGAATCCATTCCATCCAAGAGCGCCAATGTGTACATGTGCTATAGTCCAGTCGGTAAAATGTGAAATTGCATTTACACTTTTTAAACTTAGCATAGGACCTTCGAAAGTAGACATACCATAACAAGTAACGGCTACTACCATAAATTTGAGTACAGGTTCTTCTCGAACTTTATCCCAAGCACCCCTTAAAGTAAATAAGCCGTTTAGCATACCGCCCCAACTAGGTAATAGTAACATTACACTAAATACAGTGCCAAGGCTTTGTGCCCAGTCAGGTAAAGCAGTATAAAGTAAATGGTGTGGGCCTGCCCATATATATAAAAATATTAGTGCCCAAAAGTGAATGATGGAAAGCCGATAACTATAAATAGGGCGGTTAGCTGCTTTAGGAAGGAAATAATACATTACACCTAAATAGGGAGTAGTTAAAAAAAAGGCTACTGCATTATGTCCATACCACCATTGTACTAATGCATCTTGAACGCCGGCGTACCAACTATAGCTTTTTATGAAGGAAAATGGAATTTCAAATGAGTTAACAATATGTAACATGGCTACCGTTACCCAAGTGGCAATATAGAACCAGATGGCTACGTACAAATGACTTTCACGACGTTTAAGAATTGTGCCAAACATATTAATTCCAAAAATTACCCATACAATAGTAATAGCAATATCTAAAGGCCACTCTAATTCAGCATATTCTTTTCCTGTTGTATATCCCATTAATAATGTAAGGGCACCAAATGCTATAATTAATTGCCATCCCCAGAAATGAAATTTACTGAGTACATCATTAAACATTCTAGCCTTACACAAACGTTGTAATGAATAATAAACGCCCATGAAAATACCGTTTCCCACAAATGCAAATATGACTGCATTGGTATGAACCGGACGCACTCTGCCAAAAGTGGTATAAGGTAATCCCAAATTAGCGGCAGGATAATACAAGTCGATAGCGGCCCATAATCCTGCCAGCATGCCTATAATACCCCAAAATATGGTGGCATAGGCAAACATTTTTACAATTTTGTTATCGTAGTAAAACTTCTCTAATTGCATAAACTGCTGGTATTTGTATTTTAGTAATTGGTTTTAAGGTTTGATGTTATTTTGTTTGTCATTGTTATTTTCGCTGTTGCTATTTTCATTGATGGTAGCATCATTAAAAAGTATTCTAATGGGTGGACTGGCCTCATCCTTATATTGCCCACTTTTTACGCTCCATAAAAATGCTACCAAAAAAAGGGCTGCAACTGAAATACTGGCTATTAACAAAACAACGATTACACTCACATATTTGGTTTTACTGGTTTCAAAAGTATTTGTTGGATGTATGCTTTTTTATGACTTTAATCAATACGTTACATGATTTTTGTCATGTTTTATAATTATATACTTTTTTATTGATTGGGTTGAACTTAATTCAGAAAATGCATGCGCTACAACACAATAATTCATGTTGCAAATAATAAAATTTGATATTATTTTAATCGTAATTTCATTGCATAGAAGTTACCTAATCCATAGGTTATAAGTACTATAGTGATTGTACTGGCAGGCATTAATATAGCCGCAATCATTGGCGATAAAATACCTTGAACTGCAAAATAAATTCCAATGATATTGTATAGAATTGACACAGCAAATGCTGTCATAATAATCCATTTGTTGGCTTTAGCCAACTGAATAAATGCAGGTAAGCGATGCAATTGTGCAGCATCTAAAATAATATCACTAGCCGGTGTAAAATTGTTGCTGTTTTCAGAAATGGCAATTCCTACATTGGCTTGTTGTAAAGCACCTGCATCATTTAGTCCATCACCAACCATCATAACGGTATTACCTTGACTTTGTAGTTGCTCTATAAATTGTAACTTATCATTTGGTTTTTGATGAAATAAAGTAATTGCATTAAATCCCAATAAGTTTTGCAGGAAGCTTTTTTCTCCTGAATTGTCGCCACTTAATACTGCCAGTGTATATTTTTTTTGTAATTGTTTGCTTAAACTATGTAATCCGGGTCGATAGCTATTTTTGAATATAAATTTTCCTATAGTGTTGCCATCCACAGCCAAAAAAACGGTTGATGCATCTTCCATATCTGCAGACTCTTTTGTAACAAATTGTTTGGCACCAATAGCAATCCATTCATCTTCTAACATACCCTCAATGCCCATTCCGGGTACTTCTCTATATTTATTTATTTTTGCATTACCATTTGTATTTAACCATTGTACAATAGCCTTACTTAATGGGTGGGTAGATTGGGCAGCTAATGTTGCAACTTTTCTTTTTAAAGAATCCGAAAGTGGCACTCCGCTATAGGATACATTTTCATATCTACCGGTAGTAAGAGTGCCTGTTTTATCAAAAACTATATAA
>JAGWPI010000175.1 GCA_028877005.1 Bacteroidota bacterium
AAAAGCAGATATAATCATTATGAATGCAGCTGTAGCAGATTACACCCCCCTTAAAAAATCAACACAAAAAATTAAAAAAAATAATGGTGAATCTGAGTGGCAACTGCCATTAATAAAAACAACAGATATATTGGCTTTACTCGGTAAGCAAAAAAAAGCGCACCAATACATTATGGGATTTGCATTGGAAACTGACAATGAGATTAAAAATTCCTTAGAAAAATTAAATGCAAAAAAAATTAATAGTATTGTGTTAAATTCACTTAATGATGCACATGCAGGTTTTGGACATGATACTAATCAAATCACCATTTTATCTAAAAATGGATATCGGGAAACTATTCCGCTAAAACTTAAAACTGCATTGGCAAAAGATATTGTTTTATTTATAAGTAAAGATGTAGATGCATAAATATTTGATTATATTTTTTTTATTCTCATGTACTTTTATCAGTATAGTTAGGGCGCAGGAATTGCAGGCCAAAGTAACCATTAATGCCAGTAGGGTTAATACCACCATCGACAAAAAAATATTCAATACACTACAATCACAATTAACTAATTTTTTAAATAGTAGAAAGTGGACAGATGACCAATTTAATCCGGCTGAAAAAATTGTGTGTAGCTTTTTATTCAATATAGAATCAATGCCCCAAACCAATGTATTTAGTGCATCCTTAATTATTCAGGCAGCCAGGCCTGTATACAACACTACTTATCAGGCAGCACTGGTTAATTTTCAAGATCCCGATGTAACTTTTAAATATATTGAATTTCAACCTATTGAATTTTCTGATAGTAGAGTGCAGGGCAATGACCCGCAGGTAGCCAACTTAACTGCAGTATTAGCTTATTATGCTTATTTAATCATTGGTTTAGATTATGATTCTTTTTCGCCCAAAGCAGGTCAGCCTTATTTTTTAAAAGCACAAAATGTGGTAAATAATGCACCTGAAGATGCAAGCATTAGTGGATGGCGGGCTTTTGATGGTTTACGAAATAGATACTGGTTAGTTGATAATTTAACAAATAATGCCAACAATATTCTGCATACCGTTATTTATGATTACTATAGATTAGGATTAGATAATATGTATGATAATGAACAACAAGCACGTGCAGGAATTCTACAAGCACTAAATTTACTACAATCATTTAATCGCGAACATCCAAACACTATGTTTGTTCAATTTTTTATGCAAACCAAAGTACAGGAACTTATTGGATTGTTTGTAAAAGCAAATGCCGACGACAAATTAAAAGCGCTTGATGTTTTTACTAACTTAGATGTAGGTAATGCTACAAAATATAAAGAACAGTTACAATAATTACCTTTAAAATTTTTCTAATTCCGTTCAAAAAACAATGAAGAAAATAATAATCCTAATTTGTTTAATAGCTGGTCTGGTTGCTTGCAATAGTCATAAATCAGAAATGCCCATACTAAATTTTGATACGATGAAAGTTGTAATGTGGGATTTATTAAATGTAAATGAATGGAATAATATGAAAGCAGGACAAGACACTGTTTTCAAAAAAATGAGAGATGATCGTAAGCAATTTGAACAGGTGTTTTATTGGCATCATATTACTAAAAGTAGTTTTTATCATAGCCTTTCGTATTATGAACAACACCCTGATAAAATGAAAAAACTTGTTGACTCTCTTTCTGCTTATGGAAGAAGGGTTACTCTTAAATCTGTTGACATGCAGTCTCCAAAGAAGTAAAGTTAATTTTAAACTCTTTCCTCTTTTATGGCTTCCTTTTTTGCATTATCTTGCATAGGAACGATTGTTGATTAACATTTTTTTTTATCATATTTATTCATCTTTTGAAAGGTGCCCCTTTTATACTAAAAATAATTTATGAATAAGGTAGTTTCAAATGCACAAGAGGCCATTCGTGATATAGAAAATGGCGCTACTATTATGTTAGGTGGTTTTGGTTTAAACGGTATTCCGGAAAACTGCATTACCGCATTAGTAAAAAAAGGAATTACGCATTTAACATGTATATCTAATAACGCCGGGGTAGATGATTTTGGCTTAGGCTTACTGTTGCAAAAAAAGCAAATCAAAAAAATGATTAGTAGTTATGTTGGTGAAAATGCAGAATTTGAGCGGCAATTACTGCAAGGCGAATTAGAAGTTGAATTAATCCCTCAGGGAACACTGGCTACTCGTATTCAAATGGCTGCAATGGGTATTCCTGCGTTTTACACACCTGCAGGTTTTGGCACAGAAGTGGCTGAAGGAAAAGAAATAAGAGTTTTTAGCGGTAAACCTTATTTAATGGAACTTGCCTTGCACGCTGATTTTGCAATTGTAAAAGCCTGGAAGGGTGATACGATGGGAAATCTGGTATTTAGAAAAACTACAAGAAATTTTTCTACATCAATGGCAAAGGCCGGAAATATTACCATTGCAGAAGTAGAAGAATTGGTACAACCCGGTGATATAGATCCGGATGATGTGCATGTAGCTGGAATTTATGTTCATAAAATTTTTCAAGGTAGTAACTATGAAAAACGTATTGAAAAAAGAACGGTTAGGATTCAATAAATGTTGTTTCTAATTTCATTAATTAAATAATAAATATCTATATATGTCATTAGATAAATATGGTATTGCAAAAAGAATAGCGCAAGAACTAAAAGACGGTATGTATGTAAATTTAGGTATTGGCATTCCCACTTTGGTTGCAAATTATGTACCTCAATCCATTACCGTTATATTTCAATCTGAAAATGGTATTTTAGGTATGGGACCTTATCCCTCAGAGGAAGAGGTGGATGCTGATTTGATAAATGCTGGGAAGGAAACGGTTACTTTAATTAAAGGCGCAGCTTTATTTGATAGTGCAGAAAGTTTTGGGATGATTAGAGCGGGAAAAATTGATTTAACTGTTTTAGGGGCTATGGAGGTAAGTGAAAACGGCGATATAGCCAACTGGAAAATTCCCGGTAAAATGGTCAAAGGAATGGGTGGCGCTATGGATTTAGTAGCTAGTGCAAAAAATATTATTGTTGCTATGATGCATACTAATCCAAAAGGCGAAAGTAAATTATTACCTGCTTGCACACTCCCAATTACAGGGTTGCAATGTGTAAAAAAAATTGTTACCGATTTAGCCGTTATAGAAATTACAAAAGAAGGATTTTTATTAAGAGAAAAAGCACCTGGGGTTTCTATAGATGAAATTAAGGCAAAAACTGCCGGCAAACTTATTTGTCCTCCTCATATTCCCGATATCCAAATTTAATTTTTTTAACTATCCTTTATTTGCAGAAAATTAGTTAAAAGCTTGATAATAACTAACCAATTACATTAAAATTCTTGTTCGTGCTATATATTTGAAATACATGATGAAGAAAACATTTCCGCTAATTGTCGTTTTAATATCCCTTTCCTTATTTGGGCTTTTTTTGTTACAAGCATCTTGGTTAAAAAATTTATTAGCAGTAAGGCAAGAACAATTACAAAGAAATGTAAAGGAGGCTTGTATTAATGTAGCGGTGGATTTAAGTAAAAGCATGCACTATACACCTTCACTTCGTTTTCCCAAAAGGCCGGGTTTTCGTATAGCAAACGATTTTTTAAGTTTAATAAAACCTCCTGCAATTAGTGATAGGTTTTCTCAGCACGATGTTGATTATAAATTGCGCTCCGCTTTTCATAAAGCAAATATCAAAGATTTAAATTTTGAATTTGCTATCACCAACAATAATGATGAAATTGAAATGAAGTCGCCGGGCTTTGAGAAAGAGTTTTGGGACACTTTGCACAACCGGAGAATTTTTGTACCCATAGTACCAGAAACCGGAAGTGATTTGGAGGGGATTGGCCCTTACGAGAATTTAATTATTATTGTGCCTGACTTTCAAAAACAAGTTTGGGATTCGTTAAAGTGGATAATTGCAGGTGCCGCTTTGTTTATGCTTGTAATTATTGCTGCATTTTTTGTTACATTAAGAACACTTTTAAATCAAAAAAAATTGAGTGAAATTAAAAGTGATTTCATTAATAATATGACGCATGAGTTTAAAACACCTTTGGCTACTATATCGCTTGCTGTAGATGCTATTAGGAATGAAAAAGTTCAAAGCGATAAAGAAAAATTGAATTATTTCAGTGGTATCATTAAAGAAGAGAACAAACGAATGAATAAACATGTTGAAACTATTCTTCAAGCTGCTATTACTGAAAAACAAGAGCTTCAATTAAAAAAAGTGCAAATACATGTGCATGAACTTATTAGGAAAATAATAGAAAACTATCAATTACAATTAAAAGAAAAAGATGCCAAAGTATTATTACAATTGAATGCAAAAAATGATTTATTGGTAGCTGATGAGGTTCATTTTTCCAATCTTTTATCTAATCTAATTGATAATGCAATTAAATATTCGCAAGAGCAACTTGAAATAAAAATTACCACACATAATACCAGTAAATATTTATTTATAATGATTGAAGATAATGGTATTGGTATGAGTAAAGAAACAATAAAACGTGTGTTTGAAAAATTTTATAGAGCCCACACAGGTAATGTACATAATGTAAAAGGATTTGGCTTAGGAATGAGTTATGTTAAAACTGTTATAGATGCACACAAGGGCAAAATAAAAGTAGATAGTACATTGGGTAAGGGAACTACTTTTACCATTGAAATGCCCTTGTATACAAATAGTTAATGTAACCAAAGTAAACTTCCATCTCCATAACTCAGAAACCGAAAGTCGTGTTGAAGCGCATAGTCGTATACCATTTTCCAATCATCTCCTATCATTGCTGCAATCAATAGTAATAAGGTAGATTGTGGTTGATGAAAATTGGTAATGATACCTTTTACTATTTTAAATGTGTAGCCAGGTACAATTATAATGCTTGTTTTGGTAACAACCCTTTCTATATTATTAATGTCCATCCATTGTAAAATGCTTTGCAAAGCTTGCTGAACTGAAATAATATTTTTTGTTACATATGGAGCCCACTGCTCAACAGAAATATCATGAAAATGAAGCAAGGTGTTATTGCTTATATAATGTTCATATATTTTTAAACCAATCCAATATAATGACTCTAATGTGCGCAGCGAAGTAGTACCAACCGCAACAATAGGCTGATTAATTTGTTGATATAAATTTTCTATCATTTGTTTAGATACATCAATAAATTCGGCATGCATTTCATGCTCAGTAATTTGTTCGGCTTTTACCGGTTTAAAAGTACCGGCGCCCACGTGCAAAGTTACATATGCTGTTTGTATGCCTTTTTGTTGCAGAGCCTGCATTAATTGTGGCGTAAAATGCAGACCTGCAGTTGGCGCAGCCACTGAACCTTCTTTTTCTGCATATATAGTTTGGTACCTAACATAATCTTCTTTTTCTGTATTCCTATTTAAATAGGGAGGTAGGGGTATTATGCCTGCATAATGTAGTATTTCTGCAAAACTAACTGTGTCATCATTCCAAGTAAATTCTATCAAATAATTACCTGATTCTTTAATTACTGATTTTTTATTAGCTTGCAGTAATAGGGTACCGTTAGGATAATTGATTGTTTTTTCTAGTATCCCATTTTTCCATTTTTTAGCCCCGCCAATTAAACATATCCATTCTACTTTTCCTGTTTGTTGCATGGCTGTTGTTATATCAACATTTATGTTAAATGGCTCTAAACAAAATATTTCTATTATACTACCTGTATACTTAGTAAACTCTAATCTGGCTTCTACTACTTTGGTGTTATTAAAGATAAGCACCGTATTTGCTGGTAAATATTTGGGTAAATTTTTATAAATTGAAGTCTCAATTGCTCCTTGTCTGTATATTAATAACTTACTGTCATCTCTTTTTGCTAAAGGGTACTTGGCAATTGCATACTCAGGCAATTCATATTGGTATGCCTTTATAGCAATTTCCGGCAATTTTTTTAAGTTCACCATCATCTATGTTTAATTTTAGTATTCTATTCTTGATATCTGCTAGGTTATTGTAAAAATAACTTGTTTTGTTTTGGCCACATTTTGGTCTGCTGCCTGTATTATTGATGAATTTTATAATTAAAATCTTCAAAAATAGTGGTTATACACCTTGTAAGTGTCTGTATTCAAAGTATTTATGCCATTTATCCACAGTAATTCACATTCAGATCTTGCTTTTTTTAGTTAAAAATCAATGAAACGCACTGTCAATGCGGCTTTTGCGTATTTATTTTCTGTGGATAAATAGAAACCTCTAAAATTTGCTTTTAAAGTGGGAAAAAGTGTTATTTTGTGTAAATAAATGGTAATTTTAAACCACAATTTTAAAAATGAACGGATTTCACGGCGAATATGAGGCTACAGTAGATGCGAAAGGTCGCTTCCTTTTGCCCGGTGGCTTGAAAAAGCAGTTGCCGGAAGGGGAGTCTCGTTTTATCCTCAGTCGTGGTTTTGAAAAATGCCTCACACTATATCCTTTTAAAAGCTGGGAAGTCATTATTGCTAAGATTAATCGGTTAAATGATTTTGATCCAAAAGTACGTCAATTCCGTCGCCAGTTTTTAGGAGGTGCTACTGAAGTAGAATTGGATAGCGCCGGCCGTATGTTATTGCCGGCATCTTTAAAGGAGTATGCAGGATTGCAAAAAGATATTGTATTAGCGGCAGCTATTGATCGTTTTGAAATTTGGGATGCAGGTAAATACAAACAGCTCTTTGAAGATTTTTCACCGGAAGCTTTTAGCGATTTAGCCAAAGAAGTAATGTTGGGTTTAGAAGGTGGTATATAATCATGGTTTTACATTTTTAATTGCGCTACAATGGATAATACTTACCATATACCAGTACTTCTTTCAGAAACAATTGATATGCTGGCCATTCAGCCCAATGGCATTTATGTTGATTGCACTTTTGGAGGAGGTGGACATTCTGCT
>JAGWPI010000176.1 GCA_028877005.1 Bacteroidota bacterium
CTGTAGGCATTAGATTACGTCCAAACATATTAGCCGGAGGTAATATCAAAATTTCTACCGGTCATGATAAAAGTAAATTTGGTATTCCCATCGATCAAATAAATAATATTTTGCAAGTAATTGAAAAATATAATTTACTGATTAAAGGGTTACATATTCATACAGGTAGTGAAATAAAGGATGTATCGGTTTTTGTAGAAGGCATAGCAGTGTTGTTTGAAATAATTCCAAAATTCAACCACTTAACTTATATTGATTTAGGTGGTGGTTTTAAAGTACCTTACAAAGAAAATGAAGAAGGCACAGATATATCCATGCTAGCCAAAGAAGTAAAAAAGGCTTTCTCTATACACCCCAACCCAAATGGCAAACCGTTAGAAGTATGGTTTGAACCGGGCAAATATTTGGTTAGTGAAGCAGGTTATTTTATAACACAAGTAAACGTAATAAAACCAACCCAGGCAACTACCTTTGTTAGTGTAAACAGTGGCTTTAACCATTTAATTCGCCCAATGTTTTATGATGCATACCATCGCATTGAAAACATCAGTAATACTAATGGTCCACATTTGCCTTATTCAGTGGTAGGTAATATTTGTGAAACAGATACATTTGCTTGGAACCGCGTTTTAAGTGAAACAAAAGAGGGAGATTTTTTAGTTTTTTACAATGCCGGTGCTTACGGTTTTGAAATGAGCAGTAATTTTAATAGTCGTTTTAAGCCTGCTGAAGTAATGGTGATAAACAATGAAAGTATCTTAATTAGGAAAAGAGAAGATATGTCTGATTTATTAAGAAACCAAATAGCAGTTCTGTAACTTAGCTGTAAATATATGATAGAAATTAACCACATAAAAAAATCATTTGGAGATAAAACTATATTGGAAGATATAAGTGCTACTATGCAGGCAGGAAAATGTAATTTAATAATTGGTACTAGTGGTAGTGGTAAAACTGTTCTAACCAAATGTATAGTGGGGCTTTTTACTCCTGATTCGGGCGATATTTTATACAGTGGCGAAAGTATGCTTACCATGAATAAACATGAAAAAAAAATACTTCGTCAACAAATTGGTATGTTATTTCAAGGTTCAGCCTTATTTGATTCTAAAACAGTTGAAGAAAATGTTCGGTTCCCGCTAGATATGTTCAGTAAACTTAGTATAACTGAAAAGCAAAAAAGAGTAAATGAGGTATTAGAACGTGTAAACTTATCAGGTTCTAATCAAAAATTTCCGGCCGAGTTAAGCGGAGGTATGAAAAAAAGAGTGGGAATTGCCAGAGCCATTGTTTTAAACCCTAAGTACTTATTTTGCGATGAACCCAACTCTGGCTTAGACCCTCAAACTTCGCTCCTTATTGATAAATTAATTAAAGAAATTACACATGAATTTAACACCACTACAATAGTGGTTACACATGATATGAACAGTGTAATGGAAATTGGCGATCATATTATTTATCTGCATAATGGACGTAAACAATGGGAAGGCAGCAATAAAGACATTATTTTTAGTAAGGACCAACTTTTAAATAATTTTATTTTTGCATCAGAATTTTTACAAGATGCCAAAGAAATGCGCATGATAGAAGCTGCTCAAAAAAAATAACACATCTTTTCTTTCCCATTACTTAAGAGCCAACCTTGAAGTAAAAGAGGCAGGTACCCCCTACTATTGTTCCATTAACATTAATTTCTCAAAATATTTTTTGGGAATAATAAACTTAATCATTTGTTGAAGGTCTGTTATATCACAAAGCATTTAAAAAAATGAAAAAATGAAAATCATGAAAAAAACAGTTATCCTTTTAACTACAGGTTTATTTTTTACTGTGGCAGCCATGGCACAAACAGGAGCCACTTCTACTACCACAACCCAAAATCCTGCTGTAAAATCAGGTATGAAAGACATGCGCAAAGATATTAGAGATGAGCGCAAAGACAAAAGGCAGCGTGCAGAAGCCTTAGAAAATGGCAACAAAGCAAAAGTAAAGGCCATGAACAAAGACATTCATGCTGACCAAAAAGACATTAACAACGACAAAAAGCAATTACAAAGTGAAGGAGTAAAACATCCAATTAAACGTGCCGACAGACAAATTCATAGACAAAACATGGCACACAGAGGATAAGAAAAGTGGTACAGTTCGTTGTTCAGGCCTACTAAAATAATAGCATTTTAGTGGGCTTTTTTATTGCCACATAAGCATTCATCAATCCAATAAAAAATCAATCATATTTTAACAAACTACCCGGCTTTTCTCTATTAATTTTGCATTTTCAAAGTACCAACCCAAACCAATTCATATCTTTATGCCTCATTTTTGGTATGACAAAAAAAATATTATAAACCAAAAAAATAATCATATAACATGAAGCAATTACTTATGGCTTTCGCCGTTATTTGTTCAATACCAATGATTACCCATGCACAAACAAATACCGACAGCTTACCGCCTTATTTAAAAAATCCGACCATCCCTTCTTTTCAAATTTTAAGTACAGACAGTACTTGGTTTACAAATCGCTCAATTCCCAAAAATATACCTGTTGCCATTATTTATTTTAGTCCGGATTGTGGCCATTGCCAATATGAAGCCAAAGAACTGAATAAAAAAATGGATAGCCTCTCTAATATTTTTTTTGTATGGGTAAGTTATCATCCATTTGAAGATATTAAAAAGTTTTATTTTGAATACGGCTTAAGTAAATTCAAAAATGTAGTAGCCGGAAGAGATCCACAATACTTTATTCCCGCATTTTACAAAGTAGAATTTACACCATTTATTGCCTTATATAATAAACATGGTAAGTTTATTAAAGAATTTAGACAAGGCGCTTCGCCACAAGAAATTATGGAGGCATTACATTAAAACATACCACCATAAAATATAATTGAAGAAATATTCATGTAAATTTATTCACTAATTATTAAATATGTTTTTATGAAAATTACCGTTGTAGGTGCAGGTGCCGTTGGTGCAACATGTGCCGATAATATTGCCAGAAAAGAACTTTGCCAGGAATTGGTACTGTTAGACATTAAGGAAGGTATTGCAGAAGGAAAAGCACAGGATATGATGCAAACCGCTGCACTATTAGGCTTTGATACACGTATTACCGGAAGTACTAACGACTATACAAAAACTGCTAATTCAGATGTAGTAGTTATTACCTCAGGCTTACCTCGTAAACCCGGCATGACAAGAGAAGAGTTAATTGGTGTAAATGCAGGCATTGTAAAAGGCGTTGCTGAAAATATTTTAAAACATTCTCCCAATGCTATTTTCATCATTATATCTAACCCAATGGATACAATGACATATTTAACATTGCAGGCTACTGGTTTGCCTAAGAATAGAGTTATTGGCATGGGTGGTGCGTTAGATAGTTCTCGTTTCCGTTACCAATTAAGTCAGCATTTAGGCTGTAGCCCTGCCGATTTAAATGCAGTAGTAGTGGGCGGACATGGTGACACCACTATGATTCCATTAATTCGTTTAGCAACTTGGAACAGTGTACCTGTTACCAAATTTTTATCTGCCGAGCAGCAACAACAAATCATTAATGATACAATGGTAGGTGGTGCCACTTTAACCAAACTTATTGGTACATCAGCTTGGTATGCACCCGGTGCAGCTTGTGCAGCAATGGTAGAAAGTATTGTACGCGATGAGAAAAAATTAATTACTTGTTGCGTTTATTTAGATGGCGAATACGGACAGAAAGATATTTGCTTAGGCGTTCCGGTTACCATTGGCAGAAATGGTTGGGAAAAAATTCTGGATTTTGGATTAAATGAAGAGGAGAAAGCCGCATTTGCAAAAAGTGCTGCTGCTGTAAGAAGCATGAATGACGTATTGAAAACATTATAATTTGCAATTATATTCGCTTCTATAGGCCTCTTTTAAAAAGAGGCCTATTTTTTTGTAAGTATTTGTAAGGCTTCTTGTGCAATTTGTTCCACATTTTGCCATTGCATACAATGAAAATGTTTTTTAGGGCAAGTAGCTGTACCAAAGTTAGAACAAGGCTGACAACTGATATTAGGCACCACATAATTTTTATACCATGCATGTACAGATTGCTTAACAAAACTGCTGCCGTAATAGGGTTCTACATCTAATGCAGGCGATGTTCCACCCCAAATTGCAAATACTCTTTTTTTAAATGCACAAGCAATATATAGCAAACCGGTATCGTGTGCAATAACTAAGTGAGATTGACGAACAATATCAGCCGATTCATGTAAAGAAAACTTACCACAAGCATTATACACTTTTATAACATCTACAGTAGCTATTGCATTCCCAGCCTCCACATCTTCTTTACCGCCTACCAATACAATGGGATATTGAATAAGTTTACATAATTGTTGTAGTTTTTGTATTGGCAATTTCTTAGTAAAATAAGAAGCACCAATAACAATAGCAATATAACCGGCACTATGCGATGCCGGCAAGTCACCTAATTTTAAAGTAGCATCCGCAGGAATAAAGTAATCTAACCCTTTGCCGTCATCAAACACATTTAATGGGGCCAATGCATCTAAACAACGTAATGAAATATGCCTGCCGGGCATCATATTTATATGAAACCGTGTAAGTAAAAATTTTTGTATACTTAGCTTTTGATAGGCCAATACTTGTGTACGTAAAGCCCATCGGATTTTATAAGAACGAAAATTTTTATGCAAATCAATAATATAATTAAATTGTTCGGCTTTTAATGTTTCAATGAGTGCCGACAAATTACCATTATAGTAATGAAATCGATCAATATAGGGATTGGCTTCGGTAACCGCTTTAAACTGAAGTTTACAAAGAAAATGAATTTCAGCATGCGGCAGTTGCTGCTTTAGGCAACGGATGGCCGGGGTAGTTAATACTATATCACCAATAGAAGAAAAACGAATGACCAATATCTTCATATTCTTATTTTAACTATCAGCGATGTGGTTAAGTTCATTTTATTCACTTCAAACCATTTGTAGTAGTGCTATATAATTTTAACTGTTGCATGTTTTTTTATTAAGATAACACTTCATCTGCCTCAACATAATTTAAATCTTTATGAAAAGTTTCTTCCGTAAACCAGGCAGCTATTATTGCAATTAACATAACTACTATACCTGTAATCCAGGCACTGGTTAAATAATTGGTGTAAGATTGTAATCCGGTAAATAATAATGAAACCAATACCAGAGAGCCTCGCACCATATTGGGTACCGTTGTAGCCACTGTAGCTCTTATGTTTGTTCCAAACTGTTCAGCCGCCATTGTTACGAAAATAGCCCAAAAACCAGTTCCAAAACCTAATATGGCAGCTACCCAATAAAGCATATTAACCGATTGACCTTGTAAATTAAAAAACCACACAATAGATAAAGCTGTAATACCATAAAAAATAAAAATTGCTTTTTTTCTGCTTTGTAATGCCTGACTTAAAAAACCCACCAATACATCGCCAATTGAAATAGCCACATAGGCATACATGACCGCTTTACCGGGATCTACAACTCCCTGAATATGCATATGCGTGCCAAACTCTTTTGAAAAACTAATTAGAATACCAATTACATACCAGGTGGGCAAACCGATTAAAATAGCTTTAAGGTATTTTAAAAAATATTTTCGTTTAGAAAACAACATAAAAAAATCACCTTTACGTATATTTTTATGTTGCAATGATTGAAACATACCTGATTCCAATACACCTACCCTCAATAAAAGTAATAACAAACCTAAGCCACCACCAATAAAATAACAAGTACGCCATTCAAACATTTCTTTAATAAAGAAAGCAAATACAGCGCCTGTTAAACCAATGCCTGCCACCATTGATGTACCTAATCCACGTTTTTCTTTGGGCAGTAATTCACTTACTAATGTAATACCTGCACCCAACTCGCCGGCTAGTCCAATACCAGATATAAAACGCACCAACGCATATTGATGTACAGTTTGTACAAAACCATTGGCAATATTTCCAATTGAGTATAAAATAATGGATGCAAACAGCACTTTTAACCTTCCTTTCTTATCACCCAAAACACCCCATAATATACCACCCAACAATAAACCAATCATTTGAATATTAAGGATAAATAAACCATCGTCTGCTATTTGCACATCCGTTAAACCCAATGATTTTAGTGAAGGCACACGTATAATGCTAAACAACAATAAATCGTAGATATCTACAAAATAGCCTAAAGCACCTATAATGACCGGTAATGATAGAATGCCATATTTTTTTTGATCCATACCTATTTTTCTCCTCTGATTTTTAAAGGCATGAATATAAATAAAATGATGAGAGTTTGATACGATGAATAAAAGAATCGGCAAAATAAGGAAAACCAAAAAAAGTGTTAGTGTTTATTTTTTTTGCCTACAAACAACTTAATTAATACGGGTGCAGTAGTTACCAATACAATGGCTAGTACAATTATTTCTAAATGTTTTTTTATATCAAACCCATAAGTTTCAATAAAGAAACGGTCTAGGTAATGCCCACCGGCAACCATAGCAATTACCCAGGCAATGCAACCCACCATATTATAGAATGTAAATTTTTTATGGTTCATACAAACAATACCCGCAACAATGGGGGCAAATGTGCGTACAATGGGAATAAAACGGGCAAAAATTATTGCGCCACCACCATGTTTTTCATAAAAATCGTGTGCTTGTTGTAAATAGTGTTGTTTAAAAATAAAGTTATCTTTCCAATGGTACATTGCAGGCCCCACTTTTCGGCCAAACCAATAGCCTGCCGCATTTCCTAAAATACCCGCTATAGCTATTAATACAATTAATACAACCAAATTAACAAAACTATTATTGCTTTGAATAAAGGACGACATCAGCA
>JAGWPI010000177.1 GCA_028877005.1 Bacteroidota bacterium
AAGCCACTACCTTCGGTTATAGAATGGTTAAATGATGACCAAGTGTTGTTGCTACAACGTGGCAATAAAACGGAAGATGCTCAAACGTTTTTGTATGATATTCCTTCCGGTAAAATGCTATCTTATACTGCACCTGCTCAGTTACAATTGGGCAAAAGGGTTACTGAAATGAACCACGATTTATATTTATTTATGAATGGTACACCCATGCGTATTACCAATGATACTGCACAGGAACGCAATCCTACTTTCTCTCCTGATAGTAATTTTATTGCATATACTAAAAATAACAATTTATACAGTTACAACATTGCAAAAAAGAAGGAAACGCAATTAACTTTTGATGGTAATGCTACTACACTTAACGGTTTTGCTAGCTGGTTATATTTAGAAGAAATTTACGGAAGGCCCACACATTATCGTGCTTTTTGGTGGAGTCCGGATAGTAAAACCATTGCTTATGCCAGGTTTGATGAAAGTAAAGTACCTATGTTTCCTATATACAGCAGTGAAGGCCAACATGGGTATTTAGAATATACCCGCTACCCGCAACCGGGTGATAAAAATCCTGAAGTGAAAATTGGTTTTGTTAATCCGAATGGTGGTAGTACCACATGGGCGCACTTTAATGAAAAGTACGATCAATATTTTGGATGGCCTATTTGGCGTAGTAGTAACAATAGTTTATGGTTACCCTGGATGAATCGTAAACAAGACAGTTTAATTATTTATGAAGTAAATACACAAACGGGTATCCGTAAACAGGTGTATACTGAAACCCAAAAAACTTGGATTGACTTGGAAGATAGAGTAGGAGGGCGTATTAACTTTTTAAAAAACGGTAAAGGCTATATTGCACAAAGTGATAAAAGCGGTTGGAATATGCTGTATTTGTACAATATGGATGGTACATTACAACATGCCATTACCAATGGTAATTTTACAGTTACCGGTATTGAATACATTGATGAAGCAAAACGAGTAATTTACTTTACTGCCCGTGGAATAGAAAATTCAACACGTATTGACTTATATAAAATTAGTTTAGATGGTGGCCAGCCTCAGCGCCTAACATTTGGTAATTACAGCCATAGCATCAATTTTTCGCCCGGTGGTAAATATTTTATTACTACCTATAGTAATACAGCAACACCTACACGTATGGCATTGGTAGATGTGAATGGCAAAATAATTCAAGAATTGGGTAATGCTAAAGGCCCTAATATGGATGACTTTGCAATTGCCAAAACAGAAATTATTCGTATTAAAAGTGCAGATGGTTTATTTGAATTACCGGCTTTGGTTACTTGGCCTACTCATTATGATAAAACAAAAAAATATCCAATGCTAATTAGTATTTATGGTGGACCTAATGCGGGAACTGTTTGGGATAGGTGGAATTGGACGGCCAATAGAGAATTATTGGCACAAGAGGGATTAATACAAGTGGCCTTTGATCATAGAGCTAGTGGGCAGTTTGGAAAAGCCGGGGTAAACTATTTATACCACAATTTAGGTTATTGGGAAATGGAAGATTACAGTACCATGGCCAAATGGTTTATTCAAAATGCCGGTGCCGATCCTGAACGGATTGGTATAACCGGTTTTAGCTATGGTGGTTACATGACTTGTTATGCACTTACATATAAATCAGACGTGTTTACATATGGCATGGCAGGTGGTAGTGTGGTTGATTGGAGCCTATATGATACTCATTATACCGAACGTTATATGGGTACACCTAATGAAAATCCGGAAGGGTACAAAAAAAGCAGTGTACTTAGCTATATAGATCGTTATAAAGGCATGTTGCAAATTGTACATGGCACCATGGATGATAATGTACACATGCAAAATAGCATGCAATTAATTAGTGCATTAGAAGATGCCAAAAAACCTTTTGAAATGATGTTATATCCGGGTGGTAGACATGGATGGCCCTATCTTCCTGCTAAGTGGGATGATTTTCAGAATTTAAAAACTAAGTTTATGTACAAATATTTGTTGCGCAAACCAATACCGGATGGATTAATGCATTAATTATTTTCGCTACTTAATATAGAAATCTTATTGAATGTGCATTATTTTAAAATGCCGCCTCAAATAGTTGAGGCGGCATTTTAAAACAACTATTTAACCAGCAGTTATTATTGATTAACTGTTGTTTCTTTTAGCATTTCTTTTACTGCTGCTGCTAATTGATCGTCTTTTCCAAATAGTACATCATTGTAAGGATTGTCTACATCAATATCCGGATTGATTTGTAAATTTTCTGTAGGTCTTCCTTCTTTACCAATGGTGGCTATCATTGGAATACCAAAAACAATAGTGGGGTCAATTTGTGTTTCCCACCAAACTGCTGTACCTGTTCCCGGAACAGGTTTTCCAATTAATTTTCCAATAGCATTGGCACGATACGCATAAGGGAATAAGAATGCATCGCTGTAATTGCTTTCGCTCATTAACACACAACTTGGTTTTGTCCATTTACCTGCAGGTTCGCCTCCTTCTGCTTTAAAACCATACGGTGCAAAACTTAGGTATTGTTTTCCTTTTAAAAAGGTTACCAAATCGTCATGTAGCCATCCGCCTCCGTTAAATCGCGTATCAACAATTAATGCTTTTTTATTATAATTTTTACCCATCACCTTATCAAAAAATTCTCGATAACTGGCATCATTCATGCCTTGTATGTGCACATAGCCTATTTGGCCGTTACTGAGTTTGTCAACCATTTCGGCCATTGTATTGGTCCAGCGTTTGTATAAAAGAGCATTTTCTTCGCCCACGGTTATGGGTTTAACTGTTTCTTCCCAAGTGGTTTGGGTAGCCGGATTATATAATTGTAGCAAAACATTTTTGCCTGCTTTTCTATTTAAAAAACTATTCCAATCGGAAGCATCGGTTATATTTTCTCCATCAATAGCCATTATCTTATCGCCCGCTTTTATTTTGCTGGCCGCTTTATCAACCGGTCCCCCTTTTATTACTTCTGTAATTTCTAGTCCATTTCCACCTTTCATTTCATTGTAAAATAAACCCAATGAAGCAGTATTATCACCATCGGGATTACGCGGTGTATAACGGCCACCCGTATGCGATGCATTTAATTCGCCCAGCAATTCACTCAGTAATTCCTGAAAGTCGTAGTTATTGTTGATGTGTAGTAAAAAACGTGCATAATCTGCTTTATACATAGTCCAGTTAACACCATGCAATTTGGGATCGTAAAATTTCTTTTGTACTTGTCGCCACGCATGTTCAAAAATATATGCACGCTCACCGGCAGTATTCAAAATCATTTCACCATTAATGGTAACTGGGCTTATCTTGCCGTTATCAACATCTACTTTCATTAGTTTGCCTCCTCCTAATACAAATAGTTGTTTACCGTCTTTGCTTAGCTCCATGTTACCACCACTGCTTAATTTAGTTAACAGTTTCATTTCTTTGGTACGGGTATCCATTTGCCATAAATCGGCACCCTGTTCAAAGCGCGCTAATAAAAATAATTTACTGCCATCTGCAGATAACTTATAATCATCTAAATTCAAAGATGAATTGGTTAATCTTACTTTTTGATGGTCTAGATTACTAAAAGTTAATACTGTATTTTCTTTCTTTTTGGTAGTATCCTTATTTTCTTTTTCTTTAAGTAATGTGGCATCTTCTTTATTTAAATTAAATTGGTCATAAGCTGTTTTATCGAAGAATAGTGCATATACATCGGCTTCTTTTGGTCCTTGAATTGCTAATGAACGTTTTCCTTCTTTATCAGATGTAAAAAGTAATGCTTTACCACCCATTGCCCATTGCTGCCTATTATTGCTAAAACCACTTTGTGTAACATCAGTACCCATTGTATCTGTACCATCTGCTTTAAAAACCATTATAGCGCCGCCACTTAATCCAAAAACACCTTTACTACTTCTAACGGCTATCCATTTGCTATCCGGGCTCCACTCATAACGCTGATCACCGTCACTGTATGAAAAATTTTGTCCAGCCGGTAAAATAGTGGTGCTTGTTTTGGTGGCAATATCAAATACCTTAAGTGTATTTCGTTCTTCTAAGTAGGCAATTTTTTTGCCATCGGGTGAAGGCATGGGTTGAAACTCTTCTTTTTCTGTTGCAATGATTGGTTCCTCTTTAATTAAAGTGGAGGCATAAAAATAAGGTTCATCTTTTTGTACAATAGTAGCTTTTATGATATCCCAGCTGTTACCTCTTTCTGCGGCATAATAAAGGCTTCTGCCATCGGGCGCAAACACAACCATTCTTTCTTGTTGTGGGGTATTGGTAATACGTTTGGTATAACTGCCATCTGTACTGGTAACAAATACTTCACCTCTAAAAACAAACGCAATCTCCTTCCCGTTAGGTGATACACTCATTTCAGTAGCGCCGCCATTTATAGTAATATTTTTTTCTACATTACCCCTAGTATCTGCATTAATGATGATGTTTACTTTTTCAGGTTTAGCATTGGGTTTTAATGTATAAATTTCACCATTCCAGGAAAAACATAAGGTATTGTTATTAGAACGTGAAAGATGCCTAACCGGATAATCTTTAAAGTCGGTGAGTTGTTGTTCTGCAATTTTTAATTGCAAGGGCATTTTGTAAATATTTTGAGTGCCATTTTTTTCGCTTAAATAATAAACATATTGGTTATCGGCTGAAAAAATGGGTTCTCTGTCTTCGCCGTTAAAACTGGTTAATTTTTTGTAATTATTGGTTTGGAAATTATATAACCAAATATCGCGTGTTACACTACTGGTGTGGTGTTTACGCCAAGGATCTTCATATCCTTTTCTATCTTGAAATACGATTTCTTTACCATCATTACTATAATGTACATTTTCTGTTCCTGCTGTGTTTAATAATATATTTCTGCCACCATTTACAGGCACTTGATATAATTTGAGAAATAAAGCTTTTTGTGGAAAGCGAACAGATGTATTTAAATCATTTCTACCACTTCCAAAAATAACTTTACTGTTATCGGGTGAAAAGTCCCAAGGAAAATCATTGGCTGAATTATAAGTAAGGCGTTTTGCTTCGCCACCATTGGCCGGCATTACAAATACATCAAAATTACCATAACGGTCAGAGGCAAAAGCAATACTTTTTCCATCATGACTCCAAACCGGCATTTCTTCTTGCGATTCATTTAGGGTTAAGGGAATTGCAGTACCACCGGTGCTAGGTACACTGTATAAATCACCTTTATAACCAAATACAATGGTATTACCATCTGGACTAATAGCCGGATAGCGCAACCATAAAGGTGGATTGCTTTGTGCATTGGCAATTATGCTGCCATAAAGCAGTATCCAAAAAAAAATTAATTTCTGCATAGCATTTCGGTTTATTTTTATCAAAGCAATAAAGATAATTATCTGAAATGGATGCACTATCAGAATTTTATGAACGGATAGCTGAACAACAAAATGAACCGGCTTTTGTGGTGCCATTTGATGCCCATACCGATAGTATTGTGGCCATGGATTTTACTGCTAACAATGTTATTTGGACTAATGAGGTGGTGAATGATGTACAAATATTTACAAAAACTGTACAAGGAATTTTGCAAAAAGCCCATGCCAAATATGGGATAGGTGGTTATTTAGAACATAGAAATATTTATGCCAGAAGTCAGGTATTTGATGCTGCTGAACCCCGGCGCATACATTTGGGTATTGATATTTGGGGAGAAGCACAAACACCCGTTATGGCACCTGTTGCAGGTACTGTTCATAGTTTTGCTTTTAATAATGCTTATGGCGATTATGGTGCTACCATTATTTTACAACATGAACTTAAAGGCTTGCGTTTTTTTAGTTTGTATGGTCACCTTGCATTAGCAAGTATTCAAAATTTGAAAGAAGGGCAATGCATAGATAGGGGAGCCATATTTGCTTGGTTAGGAATGCCGGAAGAGAATGGCTTTTGGCCGCCCCATTTACACTTTCAGTTAATATTGAATATGGAGAACTTCCGTGGTGATTATCCGGGAGTTTGTGCTGCCTCTCAATTAGAACATTATGCACAAAATTGCCCAAATCCTGAGGTAATTTTGCAAATGCGGCCCTATGCCATAGCTAATTTTTAAATTGTTCTGTTTAAATTTGCACCAAAACAATCTACATGTCACAACAAATACATCAAGAAGATACCAAAAAATTTACCCTTACCATTTTCTTGTCTTTTGCCGTTGTATTCTGCTTTTTGGTGCTTATGGCGCAATGCAAAGGCCCTTATCATCCCCCTACCTCACATGCGGTTACAGAACATTCTGCATCGCATGAATAAATTGTAGCATCAAATAGCAAACAAATCATTATTTGTTGCAAAAAAGTTTTCCAGCAATTGGCTAAGAAAAGGCATTTGGTGGGGCAAATATTTTTCTGTTTGTTTAATAATACTATGTTCTGTTTGAATAAAAGGGGCATTTACCAGTTCATGTTTACCATGTTGTAACATTTGTAATAATAAATGCATGTCTATTTCCGGATGAAATTGCAAAGCTAAAACATGGTTTTTGTAAATAAATCCTTGTTGAGAGCATGCATCAGAATGAAAAAGTGCTATAGCTTGGTGGGGAAGGTCAAATGTATCGCCATGCCAGTGAAAAGCATAAAAGGGATGTGGCAGTGTGTTTGCCAGCGTGTGTGTGGAGGAGGCATATATTGGCCACCATCCAATTTCTTGTTGAACATGTGCATACACACCTGCGCCTAAAACAGCGGCAATTAGTTGGCTACCTAAACAAATACCTATTACTTTTTTATGGTTAAGTATGGCCTGTTCAATACATATTTTTTCGGCAACCAACCATTTAAATTTTTTTTCCTGATAAACACCCATTGGCCCACCCATAACAATCAGTATATCATATGCATCCGGACTTGGAAAATTGTCTTCATTAAACACACGGGTGATGTGAACATGATGACCCATATTTTTCGCCCAAAGCAGTAAGCTGCCCGGATTTTCAAAAGAAACATGTTGTATGAAATGAACCCGCATACCTTCGTAGCTATTGTTTTTGTAGTTTTACCAATAAATTGTTACCTTTTAAAAACTGTTACATTGGTTAAAGGCTGTTTAACAGACAATACACAATCATTTCATAAAATTATTGCATCATACACACAATGTCAAATCCTAATTTAGATAGTAGTAAAGAACAATTAAACCAGGCAGATAAAGAATTTGAAAATACCATTAGGCCCAAAGAGCTGGATGATTTTTCAGGACAACCGCAGCTAATTGAAAATCTGATTATTTTTATTAAAGCTGCCAAAATTAGGGGAGAAGCATTAGATCATATTCTTTTTCATGGTCCGCCAGGGTTAGGAAAAACTACTTTAAGCCGTATTGTTGCCAATGAATTAGGGGTAAATATTCGAGAAACCAGCGGTCCGGTTATTGAGAAACCTGGCGATTTAGCCGGATTATTAACCAATTTAGAGCCAAATGATGTATTGTTTATTGATGAAATACATCGGCTGAGTACAGTAGTAGAGGAATATTTGTATGCAGCCATGGAAGATTTTAGGATTGATATTATGATTGATAGTGGGCCTAATGCCAGAAGTATACAATTGAATATTAATCCCTTTACGTTGGTAGGGGCCACTACCAGAAGCGGGTTATTAACAGCCCCATTATTATCGCGTTTTGGTATTAAATCGCGCTTAGAATATTATAATGCTGCAACCTTACAAACCATTATACAACGCAGTGCAGCTATACTTAATGTGTCTATTTCTAAGGATGCAGCCGGAGAAATAGCACGTCGTAGCCGAGGTACTCCAAGAATTGCCAACGGTCTGTTACGCCGTGTTCGCGATTTTGCACAAGTGTTAAATGATGGTGTAATTGATATGGGAATTACCCAACACGCATTAAAGGCATTGAATGTAGATGAGTATGGGTTAGATGAAATGGATAACAGAATTTTGTTAACCATTATTGAAAAATTTAAAGGTGGGCCGGTAGGTATTACTACTATAGCTACAGCTGTTGGTGAGGAATCGGGCACTATTGAAGAAGTATATGAGCCATTCTTAATTCAGGAAGGTTTTTTGCAACGAACGCCCAGAGGCAGAGAGGTTACTGCCAAAGCCTACCAACATTTGGGTAAACATAAACCACGAGGTGAACAAACAGGGCTATTTAATGAATAAAAAAATGCCGCATAAATTACGCGGCATTTTTAATAGAAATAATCAGTTCATTAAGGTGCAACTAACCTAAAGCCATTACCATGAATATTCACAATTTCAATATTGGTGTCATCTTTCAAATACTTTCTTAATTTGGCAATGTATACATCCATACTTCTACCATTAAAATAAGTATCGCTACCCCAAATTTTCTTCAGGGCTCTTTCACGGGGCAGTAAATCATTTTTATGCTCAGCCAGCATTTTCAACAATTCATTTTCTTTAGGAGAAAGGGTGTGCGTTTGTCCGTTATGCGATAATTCCCTGAGTTTTGGGTTAAAGTGATAGGATCCTAAATCAAATTCTATGTTATCGCTAATGCGGTTTTCTTCTTCATTCCTTTTTAAGATAGCTTTTATTTTAAGCAGCAATACTTCACTATCAAAGGGTTTGGTAATATAATCATCAGCACCTAATCTATATCCTTGTACCACATCTTCTTTCATAGTTTTGGCACTTAAAAAAAACAAAGGTATGTCGGGATCTACATCTCTTATTTCCTCAGCCAACGCAAATCCATCTACGTTTGGCATCATTACATCCAATAAACAAATATCAAATTTTTCCCGCTGAAAAGCGGCCAAGCCTAAGCGCCCATCTCTTTCCAATACTACATCATAATCGTTTAATTCTAAATAATTTTTTAATACCATACCCAAATTGGTATCATCTTCGCAAAGTAAAATTTTGTATTTCTTTTTTTCTTCCATAACCGTTCTTTTTTTTAAATATTCAAATAAAGTTCATTGTAGCAACAGTATAAGCAATTGCTTGCGCAATCTTTTGTTAAAAAAGCTACTTTCTTACCTCTAAAGATATTACTATTTTTGTGGTTGTTATACCAATTTTTTTTAAAACTAACCAACAGTTGCTATTTTAGCTTGTTTAAGTGCTGTAAATGATGTGAATATGATGATAACACAAGACAACAAATTGAAAAAACTCATTATTATTGGCGACAGGGTTTTAATAAAACCATCTAAGCCAAATGAGCAAACTTCTAGTGGGTTGTATTTACCTCCTGGTGTGCAGGAAAAAGAAAAAGTTCAACAGGGCTATGTTATTAAAACCGGGCCCGGGTATGCCATACCTTTACCAATAGAAAATGAGCCATGGAAAACCGAGGATGAACAAGTTAAATACATTCCTTTACAGGTAAAAGAAGGAGATTTAGCATTGTTTTTATTGAATGGCGCTACAGAACTAATGTATGAAGGCGAAAAGTATTTTATTGTTCCGCAGCATGCCATTTTAATGTTAGAGCGCGAAGAAGATTTATAACTGTTGCTACAGTGTAAAAATTTTACTATAAGGCATTTATATTTTTATAATTTTTTGTTGGTCATCAATGGCTATTACGGATGCATCAATTAAACTTTCTAGTACCTCTTGCCAATAAGGATGTTCGTTATTGGTAAATAATAACTTAAAATCTGAAAGTGCAATGCCTTTTGTAGGTATTGCACTTAAAATATATTTTTTTGTATGATTAAAATCGGTTTGTGTAATACTTTTTGTTTGATTACTGACACAATTATCGCAAATGCCACATCGTTGTAATTTTTCAGCTGAAAAATAATTAGCGATGTTACTGCTTCTACACTGTTTTTTTTCTGTGGCATATTGAATTATTGCATGAATGCGCTCTTGATACATTTTTTTTCTGGCAAAGTAGTGTTCAAAATTAATGTGTAATGATGTAGCCGGGGCACGATTTAATAACATAAAAATTTGTGGTGTGTCTTTTTGAGGTAAATATTCAATAATTTTATATTGGTGTAATTGCTTTAATTGTGTTTGTACTTCATTAAAACCTAGTTTGGCAATTTTAGCAATTTGCCTTTCATACACTGATACCCGATGCGTAAAAATACCCTGATAAGTGCGTAAAAGCGTTTGTGTTATTTTTTGCAGTGAAGGAAAATTTTTCTGAAATTCAAATAATACTTCTTTATCTACTTTAAATTCAACTTGTGATGGAGCAAATATGGTTTCATTGAATGATAAATGTCCTTCTTGCTCCAATACTTTTAAAACGTTGAATACTACATTGGCATTTAATTTAAAATTTTGCAAGAAAACTTCTATGTCAAAATCATAGTAATTACCTTCACCTATACCTATTGGTATTTGTAGGTAATCTGCAATATTTTGATACACTTTACGGATTGTTTCAATGGTGGGAAATTTTTTTTCAGGCAGTTGTAATAATGCTTGCAAATCGCCGGGCTGGTATAACAAAATAGCATCGGCTCTATTATTATCACGCCCGGCACGCCCGGCTTCCTGATAATAATTTTCCATACAATCGGGTATGTTATAATGTATCACCGATCTTATATCGGGCTTATCAATGCCCATACCAAAGGCATTAGTACAAACTATAATGCGGGTTTGGTTGTTAATAAATTTTTGTTGTTTAAAGTTTCTTTCTTCTTTGGTTAATCCGGCATGATAATAATCTGCTTGTAGTCCTTGTAACTGTAATAAATGCGCTACATCTTTAGTTTGTTTGCGTGTATTGCAATAAACAATGCTACTACCTGAAATTTGTTGCAGTAATTCAATTGCAGTATT
>JAGWPI010000178.1 GCA_028877005.1 Bacteroidota bacterium
GGTTTGAAAAAAATAGGCGAATAAATTATTTAAATATTTGGGAAACAACTGTCGTAACAACCCTAAATAAAATAATATACCACACAAAACATAAAATAATTCGTCTTTCCCTATCTGCTTTTTAAATTGGGTTATTTGATAAATAGGTGCTGCACCAATAGGTAAGTATGGAATAGGTAGCCAACGGGCATAGGTACTTGTATCAATACCGGCCCTAGTTACAACTTTTGCAGAATCTACAACTGTGCCCACAGAATTACTCATAAGTGCGGCACTATCTTGATGCAAGATAATACTATCTTTTTGCATCATTACACTGTCTTTCTTTACAACTTGTTTTAGTTTTTTTGCTTTTGTTTGTACCATAGTACTTTCTAGCGCCGGCTTATGCGTAGCTAATTGTTCTATGGGCAATACATTATTTTTTTGAGGTGCCTGTATGGGTAACTGTTTACCTGAGTCGGTTTGTGCAGAAACACATACCGACAGTAGCATACAAAAACAACCCAATAAAACAACAAACATCCATTTCATGTTGCGCAAAAATAGTGATAAGCCTTACCCGTTTATCAGAATTATTGATTTTTGCTGACTTATTTTACCAAACAACAATTGCCACTATAATGCCGCATAACTGTACCTTTACAAGTTGATAACAGATTATTAATTATGGCAGGCATATATGTGCATATACCTTTTTGTAAGCAGGCATGTAATTATTGTAATTTCCATTTTACAGTTTCTAAAAAACAATTGCCAGAAATGATAAGTGCAATTGCACAAGAAGCCATTTTACAAAAAAAAAAATTACCAACCCCCGTTATTATAGATACTGTATATTTTGGAGGAGGCACCCCATCGATTCTTTCTACGCAACAGCTTACCACTATCCTAACAACCATTCAACAACAATATAACCTTGGTATTGATGCAGAAATTACACTGGAAGTAAACCCAGACGATTGTTCAACAGAAAAGTTACAACAATGGCATGGAGTGGGTATTAACCGCTTAAGTATTGGTGTTCAGTCATTTAGAGAAAATGATCTGGTATGGATGAATAGGTCGCACCATGCAGAAACAGCCATTACTGCTATTGAACAAGCACATGTAGCAGGATTTACTAATATTAGTATTGATTTAATTTATGGCATACCCGGATTATCAAATGAAGATTGGTATCAAAATATACAAAAAGCAATTGCATTACCCATTCAACACCTCTCTTGTTATGCCTTAACAGTTGAGCCTAAAACCGCTTTGCATCATTACATACAAAAGAAAACAAAAAGCAATATAGATGCGAATGCCCAAGCCATGCAATTTGAACTATTAATGGAATGGCTGCCGAAAGCAGGCTTTGAACATTACGAAGTTTCTAATTTTGCAAAACCAGGTTATCAAAGTAAGCACAATAGTAATTACTGGAAGGGTATACCTTATATTGGATTAGGCCCCTCAGCTCATTCATACAATGGCATACAACGGCAGTGGAATATTGCCAATAACCATTCATATATTCAACATATTCAAAATGACCATATTCCCGCAGAAATAGAAACATTAACAGCAGCCCAAAAAAGGAATGAACAAATTATGATTGGCTTACGTACTAAAGAAGGAATTGAGTTACAGAAATTGAAAGATACCTGGAGTCAACATCACCAACAACAACTAATAAAAGCAGCACAAAAATGGATAAACAAAGACCTAATGGAATGGTTGCCGCAAACCCAACAACTTCGCTTAACACAAAAAGGAATGCTATATGCCGATGGTATTGCATCCGATTTATTTGAAGTATAAAACACCTTACACTAAATAATTTTCAATGGTTTTAAAGCCTTCATCCGGTGCAAGTCCTTCCCATAATATGGCATAAATGACAGAAATAATAGGAATTGATGCTTGATAATGTTGATTAATTTGCACCACACATTTGGTTGCATTATATCCCTCCGCCACCATATTTAATTCTAACTGTGCCGCCTTTACACTATATCCCTTTCCAATCATATTGCCAAAGGTTCTGTTTCTGCTAAATAAAGAATAACAAGTTACCAATAAATCGCCCAAATAAACAGATGCAGCATAGTTGGCAATATGTATATTATTTATTTTAAGCGATGTTACTGTTGCTAAAAAATGACTCATTTCATTAGCACAGTTGGCTATATACACACTTAAAAAATTATCGCCATATTCTAAACCATGTGCTATACCTGCCCCTAAAGCATAAATATTTTTTAAAACCGCCGCATATTGCACACCAATTACATCATTGTTAATTTCAGTATTTATATATTCTGTTTTAAAATAAGTAGCTAATAGTTCCGTTGCAACTGTATCAATACCTGAAAATGTGAGATACGATAATTTTTCTGCAGCTACCTCTTCTGCATGGCAGGGACCTAATAGGGTAAAATAATTTTCTATCGGGAATTGAAATTTTTTTTGCAAATAAGTATGAAATAACTCATTGCTGGCAGGTAAAATTCCTTTGATGGCAGATATAATTTTTTTACCCTGTAATAAATGTGTGGGCAGTTGTTCAAATGCCTCTGAAACATAGGCAGATGGGATAGCAACAACAATAACATCGCAAGCTTGTACTACCGAATTAATAGAGGTTGACAAATGCAGTAACTTAGTATTAAAATAAGCATTACTTAAATAATGTGGGTTATGTTTGCGCTGCTGTATTGTTACTATTGTCTTTTCATTTCTAATCCACCAATGAATAGAATGATGATTATCTGTTAAAATTTTTGCCAACGCTGTAGCCCAACTTCCACTACCAACAATACCAATTTGCATATTTTTTCAATTTCAATTTGGCAAACATACACAAAGGTTTGCTTGCTACCATACAGGAAAAAAAAGACCAATTAACAAGGGCTAATCGGTCTTTAAATTAAAATAAAAAAGCTTAATTCGATTTTACTTCATACAATTTTTCTTTGGGCGTAATTAAAACCTTGTCTTTATTTTTTAATAATTTACTTACTGTAGCATATGGCCCGGTTACCACTTCTTCACCTTCCTTTATACCATTGGTAATTTGAATATAGTTTAAATCTTGAA
>JAGWPI010000179.1 GCA_028877005.1 Bacteroidota bacterium
GGTAATGCATTATAGGAGGTACCGGTTTTTGAATTGAAGCAGCCCATTCTTTTTTAACTACCACTAGCGTTACGCCTGCTGCACCCATATTTTTTTGGGCACCGGCATAAATGAGTGAAAATTGATTAAAATGCATGGGTTTGCTAAAAATATCGCTACTCATATCTGCCACTAAGGGTATGGGGCTTTGGGGTATTGTATGCCACTGAGTACCCTCAACTGTATTATTGGTGGTTATATGTAAATAGTTGGCATTTTTTGGAATAGATAAATTTTTAGGAATATAAGTGTGGTTTTTATCTTTTGAAGTAGCGGCAATATGTACATTGCCAAAATAGTTCGCTTCTTGCACTGCTTTGCTTCCCCAAATGCCATTATCACAATAAGCAGCAGTTTCGCCCTGCGATAAAAAATTCATAGGTACTTGCATAAATTGTGTAGTGGCACCACCATGTAAAAACAGTACTTCATAATCATCATTCAGCTGCATCAGTTGTTTAACAAGTAATTTAGCTTCTTCCATTACATTGATAAACCAATCGGTTCTATGCCCAATTTCAAGAATGGATAAACCGGTATTATTAAAGTTATGCAAGGCTTCGCCGGCTTGTTTTATTACGGTTGTTGGTAAGATAGCGGGGCCGGAATTAAAGTTATGTTTTTTCATTGTTGTTAAAAAAGTGCTGCAATTTAATCAAATAGCCGCAAAGCGGGTAGTTAATAAATACAAGTAAAGACCATTGTATTTAATCATGTTCCGTAATACCACCGCTAATAATGAATTTCATGGCTTCGGCTGCATTTAAATTATGAATAATGCGCACTCTATCTTTTGGAACAATATAGGTAATACCACTAATGGCATAGGAGTGGGGTACATATACAACAATATGATCGGGTAAATTTAAACTTGTTGCATCTTTATTGGTAATAAAACCCATGCGCCAAACGTCAGTTGCGTCTACATTTACCATTACCGGTTTATCAAATTTCTTTTTATTGCCTGAAAAAGCCTCAAAAAAATCTTTTACAGACGAATAAATAAATTTTACACCGGGTGTGTGTTCTAAGATAGAATCAAATGCTTCTACAATTTTAGAGAAAATAAATGAGGAAGAAACCCTTCCCACCAATAATACTAAAGTAAGTACTACTATAAAACCCACTCCTGGTATGCGTTTTAAACTGCCATCTGTGTCTACTTTTATTAAATTTGGAACAATTGAGTGAATAATATTAGGAAGAATACCATCAATAAAATTAAACAAGCTAATAACCAACCAAATGGTAATACCAATAGGTGCTAAAACAGCAAGTCCTTGTAAGAAATATTTAAAAATATTTCGAAGAAAGAGTTGAAATGCTAAAGATAGCCGGTCTTTTTTCATACCACAAGTTTACAATAAAAATGCCTTTACAAAATGGCCTATTTTAAATAAGTGTGTATTAAGCTGAGGAAAGAATGAATTTTGCCCTAAGTTACATGTGTTTCAAATTTGAGAAAGCACCATAAAATAACTGAATAAGTATAAGAGTATTTCAAAAACAGCGTTTTTATTTAGATACGAAATCCTCTTATTGGTATGCACATTGTTTTTTATTGCAAAAAGGAATAAACATTTTGCTATTTTAACTTCATAATTTGGTTAAATAGGTATTAGCTATATTTCATTTTTACATGCAGCTTTTTGCAATTTAGTGGCAGGTATAAATGCCATTTAATAAATATTCATCAAAAAAAACAACAGAAACTTTGGCAACATTAAAAGTTTCCTTAGTTTTGCGCTCGTTATGGAAAATGATGAGCGTATTATATTAAAGGCCCACGAATTATTTATGCGGTATGGTGTAAGAAGTATTAGTATGGATGAAATTGCCGCGCAATTGGGCATGAGCAAAAAAACCCTTTATCAATATTTTACTGATAAAGATCATTTGGTAGAACAAGTTATACAGTTAGAAATTAAACGAAATGCAGAATCGTGTTCATTACAATATGAACAAAGTGAAAATGCTATTCATGAAGTATTTCTTGCCATTGAAATGGTAGAAGAGATGCTCAAAAATATGAATCCACTTTTATTGTTTGAGTTAGAAAAATATCATCCAAAAGCTTTTCAGCAGTTTTCTGAGCATAAAAATAAATATTTATATAAAATCATTATTAACAATTTAAAAAGAGGTATAGAAGAAGATTTGTACAGAACTGAGTTGCCCATTGAAATTATGGCAGCTTATAGAATTGAAACTATTTTCTTAATCTTCAATCCATCTTTTAATCAAGCAGCCGGTAAGCACAGCCTTGATGAATTGGCACAGGCTATTACACATCATTTTTTATATGGTATTTCTACAGTAAAAGGGCAAAAATTAATTGAAAAGTATATAAAAAAAGTATAAAATATATAAATAACATTATTAATGATAAAGGTTAATTCAACTGGTATGAAAATAAAATATACACTATTATGGCTACTAACAATAAGCAGTAGCATTTCATTGCAAGCACAAAACGCTTTAACAGAACATGCATTTTCTTTACAACAATGTATTGAATATGCTCATAAAAACAATGTTCAAATAAAAAATGCTTTGCTCAATGTTCAAATTCAACAGCAAATAAATCGTGGTGTAACATCTGCGGCATTACCGCAAATTAATGGTGGTATAGGAACTAACTACTATCCTAATGTAGCTGTACAAAGTTTCCCCAATTTTATAGCGGCTGCCACCTATGGAGTACTGGTACAAGAAGGTGTAAAAAATGGTGCAGGTAACCCAATTGTACCTCCTAGTGATTTTGGATATGTGCAGGCGCAATTTGGTACGCCTTATAATGCAACTGCCAGTGTATCATTGTCACAAATTTTATTTGATGGGCAAGTATTTGTGGGTTTACAAGCTCGTGCTACTTCAATGCAATATCAACAAAAAAATGTAGAGGTTACTGAAGAAAGTATAAAAGCTAATATTTATAAGGTTTATTATCAATTGGTAGTTAGCAAAACGCAAATTGGGTTGTTAGATGCAAATATTGAGCGTTTTCAAAAATTATTACACGATACACAAGAATTGTATAAAAATGGTTTTGCTGAAAAGTTAGATGTTGATAAAACCTCTATTCAATTGGCTAATCTACAAACTGAAAAGCAAAAAACCTTAAACAGTATTGCAGTAGGTTATTTGGGTTTAAAAATGCTAATGGGAATGCCTATAAAAGACTCATTGATTTTAACTGACAATATTAATGAAGATGTAATTAAAGACAATATTTTAAATGATACTGTTTACCAATATAACAATAGAAAAGATTTTCAATATTTAGAGTTAGTAAAAAAACTCAATCAATACAATGTAAAACGTTACCAAATGAGTTACTTGCCATCGGTAACCTTATCCGGGTCATTTGCTAAACAAGCTTTTCGTAGTCAGTTTAATTTTTTTGATAAAAAGGGTGATTGGTTTACAGCATCTGCCATTGGTTTAAACATTGGTATACCCATATTTGATGGTTTTGCTAAAGATGCCAAAATAAAGCAATCGCGTTTAGAATTAAAACAAACAGATAATTCTTTAGATGCATTAAAACTTTCTATTGATAATGATGTAAAAACAGCGCAACTCAATTTTGCTTCTGCTTTACAAACGCTTGATTTTCAGAAAAAAAATATGGAATTAGCTGAAACTGTTTATAATCAAACCAAGAAAAAATATGAGGTAGGTACCGGTAGCAATACCGAAATATCTGCTGCCGAAACTGATTTAAAAACTGCTCAAACCAACTATATCAGTGCCTTGTATGATGCAGTTATTGCCAGGGTAGATTATTTAAAAGCAACAGGAAAACTTTAATAAATTAATAAATATATTTTATATGCAAAAAACATTTCAATATTTGTTTGTTCTTATTACAATAGTTCATTTAGCTGCCTGTTCGGGCAAAGTATCTTCTACTGAAATTGAAAAAGATAAAAAACAATTAGCCAATTTAAAACAACAACAACAACAAATTAACCAACAAATTAGCAATTTAGAAGCTAAATTAACCAAGGAGGATAGCAGTTTTGCTAATGCAGAAAAAGCTAAATTAGTGGTTCTTTCTACCATTCAGCCCATTACTTTTATTCACTATATTAATTTGCAAGGAAGGGTAGACGCCGTAAATATTGCTTATGTAGCACCTAAAGGAGCTGGTGGTGTTGTTAAAGCTTTATACATAAAAAAGGGCGATAAAATTCATAAAGGTCAATTATTATTACAGTTAGATGATGCTATTGCACAACAAAGTTTAACTGCAGCACAACAAAATATTGAAACAATTCAAACACAATTGGCATTTGCAAAAACTTTGTACCAAAAACAAAAAAATTTATGGGAACAAAATATTGGTACCGAAGTACAATTAATTACTGCCAAAAACAATGTAGATAATTTACAAAGCCAATTGGCAACATTACAAAAGCAACTAAATATTACCAAACAACAGCTATACTATACTAAGGTATATGCAGATATAGATGGGGTTGCTGACGATGTAAATGTGCGTGTAGGAGAATTGTTTACCGGCTTTTCAGGCACATCACCCCAAATAAAAATAGTGAATACCAATAATTTAAAAGTAACTACACAAGTTCCTGAAAATTATTTGGGTAAAGTAGTAGTAGGTTCTCCGGTAAAAATTACGCTACCCGATATTAATAAAACCATAGATGCTACCATTAGTGTAACCGGTAATTTAATAGATGCTAATAACCGCAGTTTTTTTGCAGAAGCCAAATTGCCCGCTGATAAAGCATTTTACCCTAATCAGGTTGCAGTATTGGCTATTCAAGATTATAAAGCAATGAATGCTATTACTGCCCCCATTAACACCATTCAAAATGATGAAAATGGAAAATATGTTTTGGTTGCAGTAAAAGAAGGCAATCGTTTAATTGCTCAGAAACGACATGTAAAAATTGGTATGATGAATAGTGATAATGTTGAAATTTTGAATGGTTTACAACCCGGTGATCAAATTATTACAGATGGATATCAAAGTTTGTATGAAGGACAACTAGTTACTACGCAATTGTAGTTCTGCTATTATTCATCTTAATCATATACTTACAGCATTTAAAATAAATTTATGAGTTTATTAGAAGATATGAACAGTAAGTTCAAAGAGTTTGCGCCTACTACTTGGAGTATTAAAAATAAAACGGCTATTTACCTAATTATGCTCTTTGTAAGTATTGGTGGTATTTTTCAGTTCATTACTTTGCCTAAAGAGCAATTTCCCGATATTGTTATACCAACCATTTATGTGCAAACCATTTATGTGGGTAACTCGCCTAAAGACATTGAAAATTTAGTTACAAGACCCATTGAAAAACAAATTAAAGGGATTACCGGAGCAAAAATTAAAAAATTTACCAGTACATCTCAGCAAGATTATTCTGCCATAACTGTTGAATTTGAAACTGATGTTAAAACAGAAGTGGCTTTGCAAAAAGTAAAAGATGCAGTAGATAAAGCCAAACAAGATTTACCTACCGATTTAACACAAGAACCTACAGTATTAGAAGTGAGTTTTAGCGATCAGCCCATTATGTACGTTAATCTTAGTGGTGATTATGATTTGCAACAGTTAAAAAAATATGCCGATGATGTAAAAGATGAATTGGAAAATATTCCACAAATTAATAGGGTTGATGAAGTTGGTGCTCCTGATAGAGAATTTCAAATTAATATAGATAATTTTCGTATGCAAGCTGCCGGAATTACATTTGATGATATTAGTAATGCCGTTCAGCGCGAAAATTTAGATATATCAGGCGGATTATTGGATGTAGGGAATATGAAACGGAATTTGCAAATTAAAGGACAACTAAAAACAGCTGCCGATATTGCTAAGATTATAGTACGTAACCAAACAGGTGGCCCCGTTTATTTAAAAGACATTGCCAATATTAAAGATACAACGAAAGAAAGTGAAAGTTTTGCGCGTTTAGATGGAAAAAATGTAATTACTCTTAACATTATTAAACGCTCCGGAGAAAATTTAATTGAAACAAGCGATGCGGTAAAAGCGGTTGTAGAAAAAATGAAAGGCAGTACTTTGCCCAAAGATTTAAAAGCGGTAATAACTGGCGATCAAAGTATAAAAACACGAAGTTCATTTAATGACTTAGTTAACTCCATTGTAATTGGGTTTGTATTGGTATTAATAGTTTTGATGTTCTTTATGGGTGTCGTCAATGCATTCTTCGTTGCCTTGTCTGTTCCGCTTAGTATGTTTGTGGCATTTGTATTTTTGCCCGGTGCCGATTTAATTGTTGGATCGCATGTAACCCTTAATTTCATTGTATTATTTGCATTATTGTTTGGATTGGGAATTATTGTTGATGATGCCATTGTAGTTATTGAAAATACCCACCGAATTTTCATGCAGGGGAACGGTAAAATACCCATACAAGTTTCAGCTCGTATGGCTGCTGGAGAAGTTTTTGTACCTGTATTTGCCGGAACACTTACCACCTTGGCTCCTTTTTTTCCATTACTTTTTTGGCCGGGTATTATTGGAAAGTTTATGATATATCTGCCCACTATGCTCATTTTTACTTTGGCAGCATCCCTAGTAGTGGCATTTATTATGAATCCTGTTTTTGCAGTTGATTTTATGAATCATCCCGAAGATGAAGTAAAGCCTCCTAAAAAAATGTTATTTAAAAAACCGGCATTTTGGGTAGCTATTGCTGTTGGTATATTGTTAGACCTTACAGGATTAACTTTTTTTGGAAACCTGTTATTGTTTTTTATGCTATTGGTTATTTTAAACAGGTTTGTTTTGGATGATGCTATTCATTATTTTCAAAATCATGGTTTGCCATGGATTATGAATCACTATGAAAACCTATTAAGGTGGGCTCTACATGGATGGAGGCCTGTAAAATTATTATTAGCAACTATTGGTTTGTTTTTTATAGCCCTTACATCATTTATTATTGCTATTAAAACCAATCACGTAGGTATTACTTTTTTTCCTAAAGGAGATCCTAATCAAATTTTTGTATATCTAAA
>JAGWPI010000180.1 GCA_028877005.1 Bacteroidota bacterium
TACATCGCCTCCACCAAAAACCAAACTGCCATTTCGGTAAGTATTTTCAAAAAGGTTAAATGCTTTACGATATTGCCAGTTTTGCCGCGTAGCCGTTTCAGATAAATAACCCGCAAAAGCAAAAATGAGTAAAAATATTAATAAATTTCCCCATTTGGTTTGTTTGGGAGGCTCTCCTTTTTGTGGTATTCTTTTATCGCTAAAATTGGTCACAATTCCGCCTAAAACAATAAGCGAAGGAAAAATCCAAGGCGTTTTAAAAGCAATAAAGGTAGCAATAGCGGCTACCACCATAATAACCCTTGTAATGGTATTGTGAATAGCTACATGATACATACGTACAGCAGAAAATGCCACAAAGCCAATAGCCATGGGCCTAATAAATTTAAACAAGGCAATATTAATACCCATGCCATCTAAATAATTTAGTATAAACGAAAGCGCACCCATTAATATACTGGCAGGGGCTATCCATACCAACAATGTAATAATAGCTAAAGGAATACCGCCACGTTTATAACCTATTAAAGTAATGGTTTGTGTAGAAGATGCCCCAGGAAGCATATTGCAAAAACTTAATAAATCTAATAATTCATGTTCGGTAACGTCTTTCCTTTTTTGTACAAAGGTTTTAAGCATCATAGCATAGTGGCCTTGTGGACCACCAAATGCTGTAATGCTATAAAAAAATACTGATCTTAAAAAAGAGAGATGCCGTAATAATAACATGTGTTGTATTAGGGGTATAAATTTAGAGGTATAAATTAAGCAAATTTATGTTCTCTTGTTATATTTTATGTTGAAGTTAACCTAACTATACACTTAAAATAAACAAACTGTATAAAAATGGGTTGCTAATACATATAGCTTAAACCAAAATATTTACTTAATTTTAAAATAAAAAGGTGGTATGCGTTATATTGTATTCTCGTGCACTTTAATGCTTTTGGCTTGCAATACCTCTTATTATAAAATGGCAAAAATGTATCCGCCTAAATCTGCTTATAGTGTAGGTGCAAATCCAGATTATAGCAACTTAAACAATTGGGCAGCACATCCCTACAAAAATGATCCTGCAGATAGTATTCCTAAACCTTTGCGAGCAAATTACCATCCCGACTCTTCTGTAGATGTATTTTTTATTCATCCTACTACTTATACCGAAAAACAAAAAATTTTTGGTTGGAATGCGCCTGTTACTGATGCCGAGTTGAACGCTAAAACAGATTACAGCACTATTTTATATCAAGCTAGTATTTTTAATGAAGTAGGAAGGGTTTTTGCACCCCGTTACAGACAAGCACATTTAAGTGCTTATTTTCCTGTTACTAAATCAGATAGCCTGCAGGCAATGGCTGCCTTTCAGGAAGCTTATGATGATGTAAAGGCTGCTTTTTCTTATTACTTACAACATTATAATCATGGAAGGCCTATCATTATAGCATCACACAGTCAGGGCTCTACACATGCTATTCGGTTATTAAAAGAATTTTTTGATGGACATCCTTTACAGCAACAACTAGTAGCCGCTTATGTTGTAGGCATGCCTGTTGCTGAAGCACAATTTAATAGCTTAAAAGCTTGCACTACACCACAACAAACAGGATGTATTTGCAGCTGGCGCAGTTTTAGAGAAGGATATATACCTGCTTATGTAAATAAAGAACATTTCCGGGCTATTGTTACCAATCCATTAACCTGGCGCTCTAATGAACCTGATACCTCGCGTTTTGCCAATGAAGGTGCTGTTCTCAAAAATTTTAATAAGGTAATACCTAATGTTGTAAATGCTATGGTAGAAAAGAATATTCTTTGGATGCAACGTCCAAAGTTTTTTGGTAGCTTTTTATTACATACAAAAAATTACCACATAGCCGATTTAAATTTCTTTTATGTAAATATTAGAGAAAATGTTGCTGCAAGAAAAAATACATTCATTGAATTAAAAAAATAGGGCCCTGTTAAAAAACAAGGCCATTTTATTGATACATACCCCCAATTGAAAAAATATAAATAAGATTGAATTTTTACGGAAACATAAATTAGACAGCATTTTTAAAAATTCTGTTGCCTCATAGATAGAAAAAAAATTGTTAAGTTTAATAGCAATCAAAAAAAATATGGCGCAATAAAACAATCAAAAAAATTCATCCTAAAGGATGATTATTTTTCTATGTTTTTTCATGGGTTTAACATTTTAAGTATACCAAACAAAAAAAATACTGTTCTTAGATATTTATGGGGAAGTGAGAAGCATAAAAAAAATCAATAGTTTCAAAAACTGCTTAAGTTCTCTGCATAAAAAAGTAGTAACTATTAAAATAATAAAAAAAGGTTGTCTTAAAAGTTTAAGACAACCTCAATATGTTGTTAAGACAATTACTACATGCCGTATACATTCAAAAATTTAATGCGCATAATTTTAAGTTGTTCCCAACTAAATCCATTTTCACTTAATTCCTGCTGTGCTATTTGTAAAGAGGCTGTTTCGCATCCTTTAAAATAA
>JAGWPI010000181.1 GCA_028877005.1 Bacteroidota bacterium
ACCTACATCGCAAATAATAAAATCAGGATTAGGAATAATTGGGTCATTTAATAAAGGTATTACTGTTTCTAATCCCCTTCCGGTTACAAATACTAGTTTAAAGTTATTGTTTTTCCTAATAAGTCTATAAAGCTTTTGTTTGTCAATGCTTTTTCCACCTAAAAATGTTCCGTCTAAATCAGTTGCTAATATCATAGTCAATTCAGTTTATTGCAATTGTTGTTCTAATAATTTTATTTCGTGGTAAGGGTTAGCGTGAAGATGTAGCATACGATAAACACTATTAATTACAGGTATATGTAATTTTAATGGTTGAATAATTGTATGCAATTCTTTTGAAGCATAATATCCTTCCGCAACCATTTCCATCATTTGTAATGCTTTACGAACCTGTATACCTCTGCCAACTAATTTTCCTAAGGTTCGATTGCGGCTAAAATCAGAATATGCAGTAGTTAGTAAATCCCCAAAATAAACCGAGTCAAAATAATCTCGGTTATAGGGCGCTAATGCATTTACAATTTTTTGTATTTCACGCATAGCATTACTGGTAAGAACAGCTTTAAAATTATCGCCATATTGTAAACTATCTGCTATACCATTGGCTATGGCTACAATGTTTTTTAAGATGGCCACATATTCTACACCCAGAGGATCATTGTTAGCAATTGTTTTTATATAAGGTAGTTGTAAATTTTTTTGTAGTTGATCTACCAATTCCGTTGTATTTCCTGCTATGGTTACGTAAGTGTATCTACGTTGTGCAATTTCTTCTGCATGGCAAGGACCACTTAGTACCATACAATTATGATCCAGTTCAAGCGTTTCACGGAAATAAGTTCCGGGTATTTTACCTGTTCCGGGTACAAATCCTTTAATAGAAACAAGTACCTGTTTTTGCTTGAACCATTCCGGATTTAATGATTGAATGGCAGATTGAACAAAAGCAGCGGGAACGGCAAAAATAACCCAATTTACATTTCTCAGCGCTTCCTGCGCATGTGTAGTAGGGTGTATAAAATTTATGTCTAAGTCGGCCTGACTAAGATATCGCGGGTTTCGTTTGTTTGTAACAATATATTCAGCTTGTTTTTTATTTCGAACAAGCCATGATATTGAATTACCGCTTTCTGCAAAAATTTTTACTAATGCCGTTGCCCAACTGCCACTTCCTATTACGGCAATTTTTTCGGGCATTCTAAATAAATTAATAAAAAAACAAATAAGATATATGTAAAGTTAGCTTTTTTTGATACAAAAAGATATTAGAATTATATTAGAAAGTATGGTGAAAATATATAGTAGCCTTTGTTAAACGTGATTTTAATTATATGTTTTAATTAAACATACTATTTAAAATTAATACGCCAATTAATCCTAAGACAGATACAATACTTTCCATAACTGTCCATGCTTTAAACGTTTCTTTTATGCTAACGTTAAAATATTCTTTAAACATCCAAAATCCGGGATCATTTACATGAGAAAAAAATAAACTGCCAGCACCAATAGATAATACCATAAAATTTGGATTAATACCTTGTGTTGTAATATAAGGTAATAGTATTCCGGCGGTAGTTAAACCTGCTACAGTTGAAGATCCTACGCATAAACGAATTAACGCTGCAATTAACCAACCCAACACTAATGGGGGAATAGATGTTCCTTCTAATATATTGGCTATTTGATTACTAACACCACTGTGTGTTAATATTTCTTTTAATGAGCCTGCTCCCCCTATAATTAGTAAAATCATTACTACATCTTTTGCCGCTTCTGCATAACGGTTCATGGTACTACTTATAGATTCGATTTTTGGTGTTTTTAAATAAAAAGTAGCAGCTGCTAAGGCTATTAATAAAGCAATTGAGGGATTACCTATAAAACCTGATAACTGAAATTGCCAACTATTGGCAGTATTGAAAGATTGAATTAGAGTAGCCAATCCAATAAGAATCACCGGAATAACCGGTACAAGAAAGCTAATAAATACACTCGGTAACTTTGTTGAATCAATTAATTGAATTTGAAATGCAGGTAAAGGTGTAGATATAATTTTTTTGAGTGATGATGAAAAAACAGGTCCTGCTATAATTACTGTTGGTATAGCTATTATAAGCCCATAAAAGAGGGTTAATCCCATGTTGGCATGAAATAATGCCACCAATGCTGAGGGAGATGGATGTGGAGGCAAAAATCCATGGGTAACTGAAAGTGCTGCCAATAATGGTAAACCTGTAGCCACAGCCGGTAATTGATATCGATAAGTAATTGAAAAAATTAAAGGTACCATCAACACAAAACCTACTCCGTAAAATAATGGAATACCTACTACAAAGCCTGTAAGTGTTAATGCCCAAGTAATATGCTTTTTTCCGAAGGCCTGTACCAACGATTGTGCTATTTGTTGTGCTGCACCACTGGCAGCAACTTGTTTACCTAGCATGGCTCCTAATACAATTATGATGACTAGTGAACCCAGCATATCGCCCATTCCCTTTTCAATTGAAGTGATAATTGAATTGAGTGGTAGTTGTAAAAACAATCCCGCTAGTATACATACTACCATAAAAGCTAAGAACGTATTTATTTTAGCCCAGCTAATGAGCAAAATAAGTAATACAATAGCAATAAATACAATAAAAATAGACATATTAATTATCTGTTATATTCAATTAATCCCAGGCTAAAAACTTTTCTTGTTGAATGGATAATAATTGTGGTGCTTTTGTATGGAGTTGTTGACCATTCATCACCTTTTCGTATTTTTCAATATATGCATCTGCCATTTTATCGGCATTAAATACATCTCTTGCATATTCATGACAACGGATGCGGCTATAAGTATCACTATTCTCAATGGCCTTTGATAATTCTTGAGAACTACTGCTTAAAAAGCCTACATCCGATTGTATAATTTCGGGTAAAGATCCGTAAGGAGTTCCAAAAACCGGACAACCAAAATATAAACTTTCCGTTAAAGCAATACCAAATGGCTCGTGCCAGCGCACGGGAAATACCAATCCTTTGGATTGGGTTAATAAGCGATATTTTTCTTCGCCACCTACCATTCCATAAAAATGAATACGCGGGCTGAAAGTGAAACGAAAACCCATTCTAAAATTTAATCGATTGCCACCCAATACCATTAATTCTTCTTTTTTGGTTAACAAAATGGAATGAATAGCTCCTTTTACATTTTTTACCCGCCATGCCGCATCGCCTAAAAAATGGAACTGTTTCCTTTCATTGTTTAAATCAGGCTTTCCGTAATCTTCCCAATCCATACCGTTGTAAACAAAAGAATTGGAGCCAAAGCGTGCTGCATGATTTTTTGAAACAAACACAGTGTTTACATCTAATAGGGTAGCGTCATTTACATTACCATGCATTGTAAAAATATATGGTTTTATAATTTTTTCGTTCGGCAACATGTTAAAGTGCACAACATCTGCACTATCCGGAATTTGTTCATTCCACGATTTTTCCGGGTTATAGTTAATAATATTGGCAAAGGATGAAGTAGAACCATTAGATACAAGAAAACTTACTTGGTGGCCTTTTTTTGTTAGTGCTTTTCCAAGATGCCAAATAACGCGTTCTATTCCACCATACTTTAGTACAGGAATTTTAGCGTTGTGTACAATTACAATATGCATATTGTGAAAGTTAAAAGATTTAAAAGTAATGATAAAAATATTGCCAGTTAAAAAAGGCGCTCAGAAAATAAAATAGATTTTGGCATCAAACAAAAAGTTCATTGTTTAAATGCATTAGTACTATATGCGGATTGTTGGAGAAAATTGAAACAAAAATTTATTGAATCAGTTTATACAATGTAAAGATGCCGGTTAATAAAATTAAAATAAGTACTATTTTTTTAAACTGTTTTTCAGAAACATGTTGTAAAATAATTTTGCCTGCATAAGTACCTATTATACTGATTACAAGTAATAAGGGTATTAAATATAAGTCGTGTTGGTGTACAAATCCATTTTGCCAATATACAATACTTCTAGAAGCATCAATACCAAGGTCAACCACGGCAGAGGTGGCAATAAACACATTGGTATTTAGTTGGAAAGCACTGAAAACTAATGCTCTAATTGCACCTCCTGTTCCTACTATACCTGCAATAAAACCAGATAATGTACCCCCACTTATAGCGTTTATTTTAGTGGGATTAATTGTAACATCATTAAACCACAAAAAGAATATGCTGGTTATCATTAAGAAAACAGATAATGCAACTTCTAAAGTATGGCTGTTAATATATTTTGTTAACCATGCACCTAACACTACAAAAAGTACAGCAGGTATACCCAGATAAATCAATAGCATAGTATTGATTCCTTTTCTGAAAAAGGCAATTTTAGTTAGATTACTTGAAACGTGGAATAAAGCTGTAATGCCTAAAACAGATTCGAAGTCTAAAAAATAAGTAGCTATTGGAACAAAAAATAACGAAGAACCAAAACCACCAACTGTTCCGGCAATTTCAGCTATAAGTGCCAATGTTAAAAACAAAAATAAATTATCCAAAATTTAAATATTTTTTAACGCCTACATTAAGTTTAAAACTATAAAGGCAATAATAATTTAATGATGTAGTAAATTTTATCTGTTATTTGGCTACTTTTAGTAAATCTTCAAACATTTTATTGGTAATAATAATATCTGCATGGTGGTTAACTAATTCGTCTTTTGAGCAAAAAGCCACACCCATGCCGGCTTCTTTAATCATGCATAAATCATTTAAACTGTTACCTACAGCAATTGTATTTTCTCGTTTAATTTGGTGTTTTTCTAAAATTGCCAGCATAGCATTTGTTTTGCATATGGTATGTTTACATAAGCTGTTTTTTTGACTAAACCAAAATGATGGAATTTTCACTTCGCCGGTACAGATGCTTTTGGAAAATTCTAACTCATTGCCCAACGAAAAGTGCATACCTAATTGATGTTTAATATGGTTTGAGATGCAATCAAAACTTTCGGATATAATACCAATCAGGTATCCACGTGTTTTTAATTCTGCTATTATTGTTATAGCATCTTCTACAATTGGAATTTCATCGGCAATTTGTATCAATTCTGCAATTGATTTTCCCTTGAGCAAATTGGCCATTTTTTTGGTCAGTATTATTGGGTCGGGTTCTTTTGCCCGAATATCCATCAGTTCTTTTTTTAAATGAAACTTTGTGGCAAAAGCCTCTATAAAACTGCCTTTCAGTAAAGTATTATCCATATCAAATAAAATTAGTTTCTTATTTTCAGGAATATATTCTGTTAAGGCAAACTCCATTTGAGAGCGTATTTCATTCATTACTGAAAGTTCTTCTAAATTATAATGTGCATTTTTTGTATTGGCTGCTTTTATAATAATAGTTTGTGCTACCTCTTTACTCATTTTACCTAATGCATGCCAAGGCTTACTTTTGTTTTCAATGTAACCAATTTCAACTTCTTTCATCCTAACGTGCATGAGGTACATATCTATTAAAATACCTATGTCTACACCATAATCATCCCTAAAATCTATTTGTTGAAACAGTGTTTTTTTTCCGGCAATCATGCCGCTTAGCGGTTGACTAAAGCGCATTAAATCGGGAAAAAAAATACTTAATAAGGGTTTAGCCACCAGCTCAGTAACTCTGCCGGCATTTCTGTTAAAAGATGATTTTACAAAATCAACTTCATTTTGAATAATGGGCTGTGCCAATAATGCGATGGTGAAATGTGGATATGGATCTATATCGCCGTCTAAAAATAAAACAATTTCATTTTTGGAATATAAAACGCCATCTTTCATAGAAGCACCCTTACCTAATTTGGTACTGGTAATTACTTTAGCCCCAGACTTTTTTGCCAATGCAACTGTATTGTCTGTAGATTGATCATCTACTACAATTACTTCTGTTACCAAAGGATCTGAATAGGCAAATTTTACTACAGCTGTAATATGTTCTGCTTCATTTAATGTAGGAATGATAACTGTAACCATATGTAATTGTTTTAAAAGAGGGATGCTGTTGTTGGGTTTTGCCCTAATTGGATAGCTTGAAAGGTAGTTATTAAAAATTAATTAATTTCATTAAAAAAACAAAAAAGTGTTGCATATGGTATATAAAAAAGCCCTCAGTTAACTAACCGAAGGCTTTTTGCAAATGTGTTTGGTTACTTCTATAAGTACTTGTCTCCTTTGTTTCTTTTTATTTCGGCCACATATTCTTTAATG
>JAGWPI010000182.1 GCA_028877005.1 Bacteroidota bacterium
AATAGCATTTAATGAATCCCGATTATACAACCGGTAACTATATACACTATCATTGTGTTTGTAGGTTACAATATATGATTGTATATCATTGGTATTTTGCGCTTGTAAGGGTATCAAAAATATTCCCTGACTGCCCTCTGTGGTATTATTTTGCACTTGTTTTGTTAGGCTGCCAGCAGCATTAACTCCATATGTAGATAACTGTTTTCCCGAAGCAGATTGATTGGTACTATAGATTACCTTATCCCATCGTGGTATGCCATTTTTCTTTACAAATGCAGGCAAAAATTTATAAATACTATCCTGCCTTCTAATGTCGGCTGCTAATTTTTTTATGATAATATCTTCAGTAGTACTCGTATTAAAAAACTGTTCTTTTAATTGCGCATCATTTAGACCTAATGTTGTGGGTAAACTATCATATTTGCGGCAACCAAACAATAAACTAACCATGATAAAAAGAATAAAAAGCGAGAAATTAAGACATTTGTTGTAAACCCTGTTAGTAACCTGTTTGCCTAAACACTTGTTTGGCACCTGCTGCGGGGGGGGGTAATGAATATTTTCATAGAAAATTGATTTTAGTTACAATAAAAATAATTAAAATTTTATTAAAATAAAATCATTTTCATCTTTTTTTAATCTTTTATTCAACTCCTTATTTCTTCCAATATTCCACCTTTACAACCACCACCCTTTCCCCATACACCTACCTATCAACAGCGTTGCGCAACGCTGTTGAGTCGAAGCAGTATCGAAGCAATATGGGTTACATACACAGTTCAATAAATGTTTGCATCGGTGCCAATAGGGGCATATTTAATGTACCTCAGGCAATTCTTTCCAACGGGCAGTGTAGCGAGGGCTACGCAGTTCCTGGCGCATTTTCCAGTTGCGACTGGTGCCACCGGCCGCAAAATGCAATACATCGTTACGCATACTAAAATTAATATTGTCCATCACTTCCATTAATCGCCCACCAGCATTATTGGCTTTGGGTACAAATAAATTGCCCTGTGGCGCATTGGCGGGAATAAGGCTACTCAGTAATACCCCCGCTTTTTTATATACTTTACCTGTTTGGTACAATTGTTCGGCTATTTGCAACGCAGGTTTTATTAACTCATGGGTATTGGCCGTGGCATTGGGTAATATTACTGAAGCACTCACCGATGGGCCATGTTTAAAATGATTACCGGGTAACTGCTCTGCTTTATACACCACAAATACGGTAATAACCGATGCCACACTTTTTTGCCTCCGTAACTTTTCAGCAGCACGGGAAATATAAGTTGCTATTGCCTCTTTTATTTGCAGCAAGGTAGTAACTGGCTTTCCAAACATGCGTGTGGTAGCAATCATTTTTTTGGTAATCAGTTCATCGCCCAAACCAATAGCGGATTGGCCATTTAATTCTTTTAGTAAGCGCACACCCACTACCCCACCCAAATGTTTGCGCACCCAGCTTTCGGGCATACGGCTTAGTTGCAGGGCATCATAAATACCCCAACTGTTTAATTTTTCAGCATAACGATGCCCAACACCCCATAATTCGCCCACCGGCGTATGGGCTAATGCCTCCTGTATAGCCTGTGGCGTATCTAACACATACACACACCGGGTATGCTGTTTGTTTTTTTTAGCAATATGGTTAGCCATTTTACTCAATACCTTGGTGGGGGCAATACCAACCGATACTGAAATGCCCGTCCACCGTTCTACTGTTTGCCGTATGTGTAGGGCCAACCGGTGGTAATCTGTGCTGCCTAAATGGGTAACATTTAAAAAAGCCTCATCAACCGAGTATACTTCTGTTTGTTCCTCACCTACTAAATACCGCAGGGTATCCATTACTCGTTTACTCATATCGCCATACAAATTGTAATTAGATGAGAAAGTAGTTACACCATATTGTTCAATCAATGGTTTGGCTTTAAAATAAGGGCCTGCCATTGCTACACCCAAACGCTTGGCCTCATCAGTTCTACTAACAATGCAACCATCATTGTTACTAAGTACCACCACCGGTTGGTTCCATAAATCGGGGCGAAACAATCGTTCGCAACTGCAATAAAAACTATTGCAATCTACAATTGCATACATGGTAGTAGCGTCATTGTGGTTATTAGATGGGGTGGTATGTATGGGTAATTCAACTATTGGGGTAGCCATGTTGTAATGATGAATGAAAGGATGATACAATATGTATTGCCCTGCTGCCCAATGTTGGGAACGATGAAGTGATTGCGACGCAACAGGCGATACCACAAAGCACTACAGCCGGTATACACACATTACACTAAATAAAATTTACATAGTGACCGACTATAAGGCAATGCCGGCTGTTCTTTGATTAATATCCATTCTGTTGCCCTAAAAGCAGCATAAAAAAGTTGTTGAGAATAATGTGCCATTGCTTTATGGTATACCTGCGGTGGCAATCCGTCGGCAATAGGCAAATAAGGATGCACCACCTTTTGCATGGCAGGAAAACCATTGCCCACAATATAATCACCCACGGGCTGTAATGCCTGCACCCATTGCCGAAAAGCCACACGTTCTTGCAGCCGCACATATATGCTATGTTCTGGTAACCCACTGTAATTGTTAAGGCTTAAAGATAATGATTGCTGCATGCCTGCAATACGATGTAAGTAACGCAATAAGGTGTCTTCTAAAGCTTCATCGGCCTTAAAACACGCCATTGTTAAACGAGGTGCGCGGCATATATATCCATATTGCGCCGTAAAAAACGCCTGCTGTTGCAATAGCATTTGGTTAATATAATCGGGTAATACCACAGCCAACCTGTACTGATACACCGTTTGTTGAAGGATGCTCGCTGATGCTGCAGGTAAATGAATGGTATCCATAAAACAAATTTTTTTATACCAACAAATTTAGCGTAAAATTGCTAAATAATTTAGCTAACAGCAAAATATTTTTTTATGAGAGACAATATAGCTTACACACCTGCTTACCGAGGTAGTAAAGATTTTACCCAACACCAAATACCTACTGCCAATGCCAACGGTTTTGGCGCTGCTGCCGATGATTATATGGAACGAGGTATTGACCTGAATGAACAACTGATTATGAATAAACCGGCTACCTTTTTTTTCCGTATGAATGGAGATGCTATGACAGAATCGGGCATTCATAGTGGCGATGTTTTAATTGTAGATCGAAGTATTGCCGTAACCTCCGGTAAAATAATTGTAGCCGTGGTAAATGGCGAGCTATTGGTACGGCGGTTACAGTTAAACTTTAACCATGCTACGCTGCTCTCCGACAATAATAGATATGCACCTATTGAAATTACTGAATTTACCGAGCAGTATATATGGGGCGTGGTAACCTGCGTAATACATGTTTTAGAATCAGGTTTATTATCGGGCGGTGTTATTAACAAAACAAATGGTAATGGCACTAAAGGCATTCATTATTAATAGGGAGCCCGGCTACTATTTTACTATGGGCTTTTGTTGCGTCGCACACTTGTACAACAACAATACAGCGCAGCAATACCAATACTAGCACTTGTACATTGATATAAAAAAATATAATTGCAAAATATATTATTAATGTATATATACATTTTACAAAATCATGAGCAAACATCCCAACCAGCAACCTATACCTACACAAAAAGAAGCAGCTATGCAATACCTAAAAGGCAGGGGTGCACAAATAAATACACCTAACCATTTTCTGCAAAACAATACAGAAAAGCTACATATAGAGGCTATTGACGATTGGACAATAAAAAGCAGTAACACACAATATATTATTACAAAATCTACAGGCATTGTAAACAAAGTAAATAGTCCGGACGTAGGTATGTTGTATAGTATGAACCCCTACCAAGGCTGCGAACATGGCTGTATTTACTGCTATGCTCGTAACGTACACGAATACTGGGGTTATAGTGCAGGTACCGATTTTGAAAGTAAAATATTGGTAAAACAAAATGCACCGGAATTATTACGCACATTTTTAATGAAACCGAGTTGGCAATGCCAACCTATTTCGCTAAGTGGCAATACAGATTGTTACCAACCGGCCGAACGCACTTTTCAACTTACCCGGCAGTTATTGCAAGTATGCCAAAGCTTTAACCAGCCGGTTGGCATTATTACTAAAAACGCTGCCATACTGCGTGATATAGATATTTTACAACAAATGGCCGCTAGAAATTTAGTGAGTGTTTTAATAAGTATTACCTCATTAAACGAATCGCTGCGCAGTGTAATGGAGCCCCGAACAAGCACTGCTGTATTAAGGCTTCAAATAATTGAAACATTAAGCAAGGCAGGCATAAGGACCGGTGTAATGCTAGGGCCTATGATACCAGGTTTAAATGAACATGAAATGCAAAGTATTATGGAGCGGGCTGCCAAAGTGGGTGCCAGCTTTTCGGCTTATACATTCATACGCTTAAATGGCGCTATTGGTACACTGTTTAAAGATTGGCTATACAAAAACTTCCCCGATAGAGCCAACAAAGTATGGCATTTAATTGAGCAAGCGCATGGTGGTAAGGTGAATGACAATAGGTGGGGTATTAGAATGCGGGGCGAAGGCCCTATTGCCGCCTTAGTTCAGCAACAGTTTAAAGCATACAACCACAAGTATGGGCTGAATGCAGAAAAATGGCAATTAGATACCC
>JAGWPI010000183.1 GCA_028877005.1 Bacteroidota bacterium
ATAAAATATGTTTTTTATATTATAAAAGAAAACCGTACGTATGATCAGGTTTTAGGTGATGTGCCACAGGGCAATGGAGATACCTCTTTGGTGTTATTTGGAGAAAAAATTACACCTAACCAACATGCATTGGCTAAAGAATTTGTTTTATTAGATAATTTTTATTGTGATGCTGAAGTGAGTGCAGATGGGCATAATTGGAGTTTGGGTGCCTATGCTAACGATTATTTAGAAAAAACCTGGCCTACCAGCTATGGTGGAAGAGGAGGCACTTATGATGCAGAAGGAAAAAGGGCTATAGCCAATAATAAAAATGGATTTATTTGGAGTTGGTGTAAAAAACAAGGTGTTACTTATCGAACCTATGGTGAGTTTGCTGATGATTACAAACCTAATTTACCAATATTGATGAATCATTTTTGTACTCATTATACCGGTTGGGATATGGATGTTAGAGATACTACCAGAGTTGGGCAGTGGAAAAGAGATTTTGATTCATTGTTGGCTATTCATCAAGTACCACAATTCAACAGTTTACGACTAATTACAGATCATACAGAAGGAATGAAGTTAAACAGGCCATCGCCATTTGCACATGTAGCTGATAATGATTTAGCAGTAGGATTGTTTATTGAACATTTATCGCATAGTACTATTTGGAACCAATCAGTTGTATTTATTGTAGAAGATGATGCACAAAACGGACCTGATCATGTAGATGCTCATCGTGCACCAGCATATGTTATTAGTCCTTTTATTAAAAGAGGATACATTGATCACACACTTTATTCAACTAGTTCAGTTTTAAGAACCATAGAGTTAATATTGGGTTTACCACCTATGTCGCAGTATGATGCGGCTGCAACCCCCATGTGGCGCTCTTTTACTAATCAAATTAATTCTGCTGTTTTTCAGCATATACCTGCAAATGTGGATTTGAACGAAGTAAATCTTCAAAAAAACAAATTAGCTACTATGAGTAAACACTTTGATTTTAGTAAAGAGGATAGAGTGCCTGAAGATTTATTTAATGAAGTGTTATGGAAAGGAGTAAAAGGTATGAATGCAACCGTTCCACAACCAAAGCGTGCTGCCTTTGTTTTATCATCCAATAGTGAAAAAAAGGAGATAGATTGATTTACGGAATTTCTTCTCCATTTGCAGCAACCCATAATTGAAACCAATCTTCATCTGTAAGTTGAATAGATGCAGCATTTTTTGCTTGAATTAATCGTTCAATTTTAGTGGTTCCTACAACTGGTAAAATGCCGGATGGATGTTTGTACAACCACGCCATTAATATTTCATTAATACCTGTATTCCATTTTTCTGCAATTGAACCGGCTGCCTGAATAATACTTCTATATCGGGGATGGTTATCATCATTAATAATGCCACCTCCTAAAGGTGACCAAGCCATAGGAATAATATTATATTGCATACATGCTTCCAGACTACCATTGATAAATGGTTGTAGATGTAAAATAGATGCTTCAATTTGGTTATAGGTAATTTTTAAATATTTAGCAAACAAACTTATATGCTGTGGTAAAAAATTAGAAACACCAAAAGAAAGAATTTTACCTTGTTGTTGTAATTTGCTTATCGCTTCAGCAATGGGTTCAGGGTGCATTAATGGGCTAGGTCGGTGTATGAGTAGAACATCAATATAGTCAGTTCCAAAATTCAGTAGTGATTGTTCAACAGATTGTATAATATGCTTGGGGGTTGTATTATAAGTTTTAATAGTGGTTGAGTTTGGATATGCAGATGGTAATACAATTCCACATTTTGTAATTAATTGAATATTGCTTCTAATAGAGGCGTTTGCTTTTAATACTTTGCCAAATGCTGCTTCTGTAGTGTAATCACCATAAATATCTGCATGATCAAAGCAGTTAATACCTGCTTCTAAACAAGCTTCTATCATAGCATGATATTCTGCAAAAGAAAAATCAGCGCCCCATTTTCCCCAGCGCATACATCCTGCAATTGGTGCATGTATTGGTAGCATATGTTTTTAAATTGAATGAAGAGATATAGCCGGTTCTTGCTGACTTAAGCAGTGCCAACTTCCCAGTCCCCAAATTACATCGGTTGAATCAATACCAATAATTTCTTTGTTTGGAAATAGCTGTGACAGAATGGATAGGGCTCTATCATCATTTTTATTACGATAAGTAGGTACTATAACAGCTTTGTTGGCAATGTAAAAGTTAGCATAAGATGCAGGTAATCTTTGCGATTCGTATATTACCGGTAATGGCATGGGCAATTCTACAACATTTAATTGCTTACCATTTAATAATCGCATTTGTTGTAATTGCTTTAAATTATGCTGTAGTAAATGATAGTTCTCATCATTTTTGTTTTCTTCTACTACCGTAACTACAGTATCAGTATTTACAAATCTAACTGTATCATCAATATGCCCATCTGTATCATCACCTACAATACCTTCATCTACCCATAAAATTTGTTCAACACCGTAGTATTCATACAAATAATTTTCTATATTTTTTTGAGTTAAATGCGGATTTCTATTGGGATTTAATAAGCAAGCTGTAGAGGTAATAAGTGTACCGGCATCGTTAAAATCAACCGAACCACCTTCCATTACAATACCGGGATAAAAAACAGGAAGCCCTAATTTTTGTGCAACAAGTGTAGGTATTATATCGTCTAAATCATAGGGAGGATATTTATTGCCCCAAGCATTATAATTCCAGTCTATAATAGCTTTTTTGGGTTGTGTGCGATGTAACAGAAAGGCAGGACCGTGGTCGCGGCACCAAGCATCATTTGTTGGGTGATGGAAAAAATCAATCATTGAAAGATCTACACCTACATCCTTAAGAATGTTTGTTGCAAATTGTTCCATTTGCTCATCTGCAACATTAATACAAACTCTTTCTGCGGCCGATAGCACTTTAATAAATTGTGCATAGGGTGTAAATATGGTTTCTATTTTTCCGGGCCAACTGGCTTCTTTATGTGGCCAACTTAACCAGGTTGCACGATGAGGGTGCCATTCTGCGGGGAAAAAGTATCCTTGCTGTTTCGGTGTTTCCTTTGTCATTAGGATTCGTCTATAAATCTTTTAGTAATAGGTTGGTATGAATCAATGCGCCTGTCTCTCAAAAAAGGCCAGTGAACGCGATAACTGTCAGTTTTTTCTAACTCAATTGGAACTACAGCCACTTCTTCCTCCTCATGTGAAGCTTGGTATAGAATGGTTCCGAAGGGATTACAAACAAAAGAGCCTCCCCAAAATTTCATTAATCCATTTTGCTCAAAGCCAACTCTATTTACACTAATTACATGAACACCATTGGCAATTGCATGGCTTCTTTGCATTGTTTGCCAAGCATTAAACTGCTCTATATTGGTTGTGTCATCTTGTACAGATGCCCATCCAATAGCTGTAGGATAAAAGAGAATTTCTGCACCCATTAAACTGGTAATACGTGCAGCTTCCGGATACCATTGATCCCAACAAATAAGAACACCAATAGTAGCATATTTTGTTTGGAATGTCTTATATCCCAAATCGCCGGGAGTAAAATAAAATTTTTCATAATATGCAGGATCGTCCGGTATATGCATTTTTCGATATTTTCCCAAATATGTTCCATCTGCATCAATAACGGCAGTAGTATTATGATAAATGCCTTGTGTTCTTTTTTCGAATAAGGAAGCAATAATAACTATATTAAATTCTTTAGCAACAGCTGAGAGTGTTTCAGTTGAAGGGCCCGGAATGGTTTCTGCCAAAAGAAAGTTTTCATAATCTTCAATATCGCAAAAATATAGTGAAGTAAATAGCTCTTGTAAACATACAATTTGTGCACCTTTTGTGGCGGCTATTTTAATTTGTTGAATTGCTTTCTGTAAATTATTATTTTTTTCTCTGGAACAACTCATTTGCACCAGTGCTACATTTACAATTGACATGCTCTATTTTTTGTAGACAAAATTAACGAATGACTTCTGTAAAACGCGGTAATGAAGGTATTTTAAGTTCTGTATAGTACATAAAAATCCCATTCCTATATAATAATTTGGAATGGGATTGAATGTTTTAGGTAGAAGAACCTGTGGGATATTAATATCTGTTATATCCACCACCGTTACCACCACGATCGCGATTGTAGCCACCGCCGCTTCCGCCACGGTTACCACCAAATCCGCCACCACCACGGTTACCGCCACCGCCATAGCTTTTCTTAAAGCCACCGCTTTTGCGTTCGCCTTCCGGGCGAGGAGTAGATTCGTTTACAACAATTTTGCGATCCTGCACATCTGTGTCATGTAATGCACTAATAGCAGTTCTAGCAGCTTCATCATCAGGCATTTCAACAAAACCGAAACCTTTGCTACGGTTGTTATTGAATTTGTCTGTTACAATTTTAGCTGAGGTAACTTCGCCATATGGCGCAAAAAGTTCTTGCAGGTCTTCACTGGTCAT
>JAGWPI010000184.1 GCA_028877005.1 Bacteroidota bacterium
ATCTTCCAAATAATGCGGCGATTCTACGGTACCGATAACATCGCATTCACATTCGTTTCCGATGAGTTCAATGGTCAAACTCGCGATAACAACGGAAACATTCGTCCGTATCAGCCGCGCAGTTTTTCTACTTTGTCTCAGGCCGAGGAAGAAAACGGCCAGAGCCGAATTTATCTCGGAATCCACTGGGCCTTTGATAAGACCGAGGGAATCGCCCTTGGTCGTCTCGTAGCCGATTACGTGTTCGATCATGCCTTCAGGCCGCTTCGACCGAGATAGGGCAAATCGAAGATCGAAAATACGATGGCGGTGAGGGAGGGATTCGAACCCTCGGTACAGTTTAACCCGTACGGCAGTTTAGCAAACTACTGGTTTGAGCCACTCACCCACCTCACCATTCCCATTCTCTCGTTTGGGGTTGCAAAAATAGGGACACCAATTGTAAAATCCTAAATTCGGCTTTGATAATTCAAAAAAAATATTTCTTATTTAGTACATGCTATTATTACATAGCAGCTAATTGTACTTTTTGTGTTAACTCCATTACATTTTCTCTAAATATGGTATCGGTATCCATTAAATCTTTCACCGTTTGGCAAGAATGTATTACTGTGGTATGGTCTCTTCCGCCAAAATGTTCTCCAATTGTTTTTAAAGAGTTTTTGGTAAAAGCTTTGGCTAAATACATGGTAATTTGTCTGGCCTGAACTATTTCCCGCTTTCTGGTTTTGTGTAATAAACGTTCATAGGGTACATCAAAATATTCACATACCATTTTCTGAATAGCCTCAATAGTAATTTCTTTACTAGTGGTTTTTACAAAATTGCGTAATACTTTTTTGGCTAACTCTAAATCAATTTCTTTTTTGTTTAAAGATGATTGGGCTAGTAATGATATTAATGCGCCTTCTAACTCACGCACATTGGTATTAATATTATAAGCAACATATTTTACAACATCTTTACACATGTCTAACCCGTCGTTCTTCATTTTATGTTCTAAAATTTCAATACGGGTATCATAATCTGGTAATTGTAAATCTGTACTTAATCCCCAGCGAAAACGGCTTAATAACCTTTCCTGCATGCCATCCAAGTCTTTGGGCGATTTATCTGACGTAAGCACTAATTGTTTACCACTTTGATGTAAATGATTGAATATAGCGAAGAATGCATCCTGCGATTTTTCAGCACGATTAAAAAATTGAACATCATCAATAATTAATACATCTATTAATTGGTAAAAATGGATAAAATCATTTATTGCATTATTGCGGCTATGATCTTGAAACTGGTTAATGAACTTTTCACTGCTTACATATAAAACTACTTTGTCTTGATGTAATCTTTTTACTTCATTGCCAATAGCTTGTGCTAAATGGGTTTTACCTAGTCCAACACCTCCATATATTACCAATGGATTAAATGAATTGGCACCGGGTTTTTCTGCTACAGTTTTGCCTGCGCGGCGTGCTACACGGTTACAATCACCTTCAATAAATGAATCAAAAGTATAGGATGCATTTAATTGCGGGTCTATTTGCATTTTTTTTAATCCGGGGATAATAAAAGGATTTTTTACCGGATTATCAATTACTAAAGGAAAATTCATTTCATTGTTGGCATATATTTTCATGCCACTGGCGGGTAAATCCATACTGCCATTGCGCCCATTGCCACTATCAACCATTATGCGGTATTCTAAACGGGCATCTTTGCCTAATTCACGCTTTAATGTTTTTGCTAATAAATTTACATAGTGTTCTTCTAAATATTCATAGAAAAATTGACTGGGTACCTGAATGAGTAATACATTATTTTTTAGTTCAATAGGTTTAATAGGCTCAAACCAAGTTTTGTAATGTTGCCATTCTACAATGTCTTTTATAATTTTTAAGCAATTGTCCCAGATTGATTCAGCAGTTTTTACCATACTAATTGCAACAATTTATCAATAAGTTTAAGAAATATTTTTTTTCGAATGCCCGATATAGTACCTCAGCATCAAACTGCACAAAAAAAGTTTAGACGGACTGCGAATATGTAGACTTTATGTTGAAAAAAAAATTTTTTATTCTTTCTTTTTTTCCTTTACCAAAATGTTTTTCGTTCGAATTAATTTTTTATTAGCTGTATTACTAAACACAAAATCTAACTGTCCCATTTGTATGCCGCCCCAACCTGCTTGATTAACAATAGTGTACCCACTGCTTTTGTTTTTATATATGCGTGGTTGCTTAAAAAACTGATGGGTATGTGCGCCAATAATAACATCTATATATTCATTATTTTTTGCTAATATTTCATCACTTATTCTGTCATCTGAATATCGATCTCCTAAATGTGATAAGCATATTATTATATCACACTTTTGTTGTTGTAAAATTGCTGCTGTTTTATTGGCTTGTTCCACCGCATCAAGGTAAACTAAATTTTCAATCCCTGAAATAGAAATTTTGTCATGTAGTGGCATAAGCACCCCAAAAACTCCAATTTTAAGGTTTGCTTTTTGA
>JAGWPI010000185.1 GCA_028877005.1 Bacteroidota bacterium
AATGAATTTGATAAATGGGCTTTGGAACAAGCATTTTCAATACATCAGCAACCTCTTTATTGGGCTGGATTAAAATTTTTTAATGTTTACGGCCCTAATGAATACCACAAAGGGAGAATGGCAAGTGTTATTTTTCATTCATTTCAACAAATTCAACAAGATGGATTTGTAAAATTATTTAGGAGCCACAGACCTGATTTTAAAGATGGTGAACAATTGCGTGATTTTATTTATGTTAAAGATGTAATTGCGGTTATTTTTTGGATGATGCAAAAAATGTTGTTCAATAAATGGCAATCGGCCAATAACGGTTTGTATAATTTAGGAACCGGTAAAGCCCGTAGTTTTTATGATTTAGCTGTTGCTACTTTTAAAGGATTAGATAAAACTGTAGATATACGTTTTATTGATATGCCTGAAGATATTAGAGACAAGTACCAATATTTTACGGAAGCTAATATGCAAAAATTGAGAAATATTGGTTATCATCAACCTTTTTATAGTTTAGAAAATGGAGTGGATGATTATGTGCGTAATTATTTACAACCAAATAAACTTCTTTAAACTTTTCTATGTAATTAAAAGATAAAAATATATTTATTATTTCTATAATTTTTACGCATGCAACAGCAAATTAAAATAGCAATAATTGGAGGCGGTAATTTAGGCTCTGCCATAGCAGAAGGTTTATTAAGCAGTGGTTTTGTTTTACCTCAAAACCTATGTGTTACAAAGCGTAATACAGAAACACTTCAAACTTTTAAAGCAAAAGGGGTTCAGGTTTTTTCTAATAATATAAATGCCGTTCAGTTTGCCAATTATATCATTTTTGCTATCAAACCATTTCAAATAAGAGATGTTCTATTACAAGTCAAGTCATATCTTCAACCCAATTATCACATTTTAATAAGTGTGGCAACAGGAATTTGGATTAAAGATATTCAAGAAATTGTTGGTGATGAGTTGACTATTTTTAGGGCTATGCCAAATACTGCTATTGCTATTCAGCAAAGTTTAACTTGTATTAGTGCATACAATGCACAGCCCGAGCAAAATATATTTGTTAGTGATTTGTTTAACAGATTAGGGAAAACTGTTTTTATTGAAGAAAAATTGATGGATGCAGCAACAGTGTTGGGCGCCTGCGGCACTGCTTATGCCATGCGTTACATTAGAGCCAACATTCAGGGGGGTATTGAGATTGGATTTAGTGCTTCGGTTGCCTCTTTAATTGCCGCTCAAACCGTAAAAGGTGCAGCTGAGTTATTATTGCAAAAAAATACACATCCCGAGCAGGAAATTGATAAAGTAACCACACCAAAAGGCTGTACTATTGCCGGATTAAACGAAATGGAACATCAGGGCTTCAGTTCTTCCCTTATTAAGGGCATTATTACTAGTTATAAAAAAATATTAGATGATATGTAACATCCAATTTCATAAATTTTTCTGCACTTAACATTTGGTTTTTAAACACTTATCATTCAAAATTGTCTTATTTAAAAAATCCTGTTTGCGTAAATTATATTATATTTTTTTGTTTTTAGTTTCGGCAAACCCTACTTTGTATGCCCAAACAACTTTCAATTCCGATGCTGCCGTTCGTTCAGTTTATCATGGAGTAGACAGTTCTTTAGAACGAGATTTGGTAGATGTTACCCATAAATTTTTCCATAAAAAAAATAAATTAACTATTGATTCAGCTAAAGAACATGTGCAACACAAATACAACTTAGCCATTGTACCTGCTGTTGGCTACACATTACAAACCGGTTTTGCAGGAATTTTAAGTGCCAATATTGGCTATTTTAACAATGGATCTAATAAAATATCGAGTATTACTACAAGTATCACTTATTCGCAATACCAACAAACCATTGTGCCATTGGTATTGAATATTTGGACAAAAAATGACAAATTTAATTTGGTATCTGATAACCGTTTCATTGATTATCCTTCTAGTATTTATGGGTTAGGAGGAAGAACAGATCCAAATAAAGGCCATACAATTGATTTTATAGGATTGAAATTGCATGAAAGTGTACTCATGTTGATAAGAAAAAACATTTATGCAGGTATTGGATATTATTATGATCAATTCTGGAATATCCGTGCCATTAACCCTGCAACCAGGCGCATTAATACCATTATTACAAAAGAATTAGGATTTGATGAAACTGCATCAGGGCCAGTTGTAAAATTTTTATATGATAATCGCCAAAACCAAATTAATCCTACCCAAGGGTTATATGCAAATTTGGTACTTAGAAATAGTTTTACATTTTTAGATGGCGATCAAAATTTTCAATCTCTTTTAATTGATGTAAGAAAATACCTACCTTTTCCACATAAATATTCTAAAAACATATTAGCATTATGGAGTTATAATTGGTTAACTATTGCTGGAACGCCTCCCTATTTACTCTTACCCAGTACGGGTTGGGATGACCAATATAATACCGGTAGGGGTTATATACAGGGCAGATTTAGAGGAAGGAATATGGTATATTTAGAAGGAGAGTATCGTTACCGTATTTCCAGAAATGGGTTAATTGGCGGCGTTGTTTTTGCTAATGTAGAAAATTTTTCTGGTGATCTTTCTCAACAATACAATACTCTTTTACCTGGTTATGGCTTAGGGGTTCGTGTTAAATTAAATAAACATTCTGGTACCAACCTTTGTGTAGATTATGGGTTTGGTAAAAATGGTTCGGGCGGATTTTATGTAAATATTGGCGAAGTATTTTAATTGCTACCTTTACATTTCCTATTTATAGAAGTTAAAACGAATTGCTATTTATAAAATAGAATTATTCGGTGTAACAATATTGCCTTAACGTTTATAATTGTAACCTTATGAAGTATCTTCTGTTAAGCACTTTTATTGGTATTTCATTTTTTTTAAATGCCTGTAATAACAATGCCACCCAACAAAATTTAAAATCAGATACTATGACTGCAAAAAAAGACTGGTGGAAAGAAGTGGTTGTGTACCAAATCTATCCACGTAGTTTTAAAGATAGTGATGGTGATGGTGTAGGTGACTTGAAAGGAATTATTTCAAAATTAGATTATATTAAAAGTTTGGGTATAGATGTAGTTTGGCTAAATCCTATATTCGAATCGCCTAATAAAGATAACGGTTATGATATCAGTAATTATGAAGCCATAATGAAAGATTTTGGTACTATGGCCGATTTTGATACGCTTTTACAGGGTATGCACGAAAGAGGCATAAAACTGGTATTAGACTTAGTAGCCAATCATAGTAGCGATCAAAATAAATGGTTTATTGAAGCGCGCAAAAGTAGAAAAAATCCATATTATGAATATTACCATTGGTGGCCTGCTGAAAAAGGAAAACCTCCATTCCGCCAAGGTTTTTTTGATGTAAATGGCAGTGCATGGACATACAATGCACCAACCAATTCTTACTATCTGCATTATTTTAGTGAATACCAGCCCGATTTAAATTGGGAAAATCCAAAGGTAAGATCAGAAATTTTTGATATTATGAAGTTCTGGTTTAACAAGGGTATTGATGGGTTTAGAATGGATGTTATACCGTTTATTTCAAAAGATACTAGCTTCCCGGTAATAACTCCTGAAATTTTAAAAGAAAAATATAATGGCGATTGGGCCCAATATTATGCTAGTGGTCCAAATTTGCATAGCTACTTGCGTGAAATGAATACTGAAGTGTTAAGTAAATATAATGATATGTCTGTAGCAGAAGGTGCAGGCGTTACAATGGAAACTGCACATAAATTTGTTGATGCCGATAGGCATGAATTAAATATGCTATACAATTTTGATGGAGTAAATTATGGATATGTTCCCGGAAAATTTAAAACACCAGATCCGGATGGATATAAATTACCTGGTTTTAAACAAATTTATACCCGTTGGGATAGTGTTTTTGCTACCAAAGGCTGGGGTACTATTTATCTAGGAAATCACGATCAGCCTAGAATGGTTACCCGGTGGGGAAATGATAGTCCGGAATTTAGAGAACCATCTTCTAAAATGCTTACTACCTTTTTACTCTCTATGCGGGCAACTCCATATTATTATTTTGGCGATGAATTGGGCATGAGCAATATTAAATTCAATACAATTGAAGATTACCGTGATATTGAAACCCTAAACATGTACAAACAAATACAAAATAGGGGAGGCAATCTTAAAGAATTTTTAGATGCTCAAAAAATATCAGCAAGAGATAATGGAAGAACGCCTTTCCAATGGAGTAATACGCCCAATGCTGGTTTTACAACGGGTATTCCTTGGATTCAAGTAAACCCCAACTATACTACAGTAAACGTTGAATATGAAGCAAAAGATCCCAATTCTTGTTTAAATTATTTTAAAAAAATGGTTCTGTTGCGCAAAACACATAAAGAAGTGTTGGTTTATGGCAAATACCAATTATTAGATGCGGATAATCCTAAAATTTATGCTTATACCCGTGGTGACAGTGCTAATAAAGTATTGGTTGTATTAAACTTTAGTAAAGATAAAGTAGGTTGGGATGTTCCGGAAGGTTTGCGGATAAAACCCGTACCCCTCATCAATAATTACAATACCTTTATTCCTGGTAAAACCATCACAATGGAGCCTTACCAAGCAGTAATTCTTGAATTACAATAATTAAAATGACATTTAATAAAATAAACTAAAAAAAATACCCTACATTTTTTAAAGCCGGGTAATTTTTTGGTATTTACTAAAAGTTTAATGCGATTTTAAAAATGCAAGTGCTTTTGCATTTGCGTCTTCAGTGGCTTCTTTGTTGTAAATGGGGTTTGATGGATTTGCAAACCCATGACCTGCATTGTATCTAAAAACAGTTAGTTTTTTTCCTGCTGCTTTCATATTGTCTTCAAATCGGGAAACAACTTCCGGATTAATACCTTGATCTTGATTAGCGAAAAATCCAATCACATCGCAATTTAATTTTTTTAAACGGTCTATATTGTTCTCCGGGCGTCCATAATACATAACACAACCTGCAGCCTGTTTTCCTGCTAATAAAGCAGCTTGTAAACTCCATCCACCACCAAAACACCAACCAATGGTGTAAATTCTTGCTTCTTTTCCGGCATAAGCAATGGCACCATTTACAATTGCATCTAACCTGTCAGCACTTGCATTGCGCATATATACCATAGCACTATCCGGTGTAGTTGCTACTTTCCCATCATACATGTCTGGCGCTAGTACATTCACATCACCTAGTTCAGCATAAATTTTATCAGCCTCATTTTTA
>JAGWPI010000186.1 GCA_028877005.1 Bacteroidota bacterium
GCAGTTTTTGCCGTTTTGTGTATCAACGCCAATTTATATATTGAACAGCAAGTGCCCCCGGTTAATATGTTAACTGAGGCCGGAATAAACATAACCATTGGAACAGATAGCTTAGCCAGTAATTATACCCTTAGTGTGTTGGATGAGTTAATTCAACTCAATCAATATTTTCCCCATATTCCCCTATCACATTTGTTACAATGGGCAACATATAATGGCGCAAAAGCTTTGGGTATGGATAATTTATTGGGTTCTTTTACGCCCAATTATCAACCGGGCATTTTACAATTAACAGGCATAAATGTGTTACATAATCAATTACATAAAGCGCAGGTAAAAAGGCTTCTATAATTTTGCTTATATGGCTTAAGCAGAAAGTATTTCTTGCAAAATATCCAAACTTTTTAGTTTGCCAAAGCCCGGTATATGTAGGCTTAAATATAGCTGTAATGCATGTAAAATAATTCTTCTTGTATTTTTATTTAAGGCAATTGTTCCAATACTGCTTATTTGTTCCGGGGGTATTTGCAATAAAAGTGCTGTGGCTTTGGCCGATTCATTTTCCATTAGGTAAACATGATTGGGCTGTTCTGCTACATAAAATCCTTCTTGCAAATCGAGCCAAGGTGTAACCGAAGTATATTGCCCTTGTATTTGAAAACCCAATGTGGCAGCTGTTTGTAGGGTAAAATAAATAGGTAAGTTGGCAATGGTGGCAGCATCGCCTGTATCTGTTAATTGTAAGGCAGACTCCGTTAAATAGAATAATTCTGTATGTGCTTCCGGTTGTTGCAAACTGTGCTGCAAAAGTTCAACAATGTATAATGTAACGGTATGCCTTTTTACATCAGTTAGTACATTTTTATAAATGTAATTCCAGTCAAAGGCTTTTATAAATTGTAATTGTTTTTGTTGTTGATGGTATACCTCTAAGGCCAATATGGCGCCGGGTTCAAAGTAAATGGCCTGTGCAGGTTTGCGGCGCTTACTTTGGTGTACACCTTTTACTATATAACTCTGTATGCCAAATAATTCCGTATATATCTGGGTTATAATGCTGGTTTCACCATAACGGGTGGTTCTTAATACAATGCCATTAGTGGTAAATACCATAAACTAGCTGCTACTATAGGTTAATAATGATGAATAATTAAATAGGCCCCACAAAGCAGGCGGCATTTTATTTATAAAGCAGCCGTAAACTGTTGCAGAAACCGAACATCATTTTGAGAGTATAAGCGTAAATCATTTACCCTGTATTTTAACTGGCAAATGCGTTCAATACCCATACCAAAAGCAAAGCCGGTATATTTGTTGGGGTCAATTTGAAAGTTTTCTAACACTTTAGGATGTACCATTCCACTGCCCAATATTTCTACCCATCCGGTATGTTTACAAACGGTGCAGCCTTTACCGCCACATATTAGGCAGCTAATATCCATTTCTGCACTTGGTTCTGTAAAGGGAAAGTATGAGGGCCGAAAGCGAACTTTGGTGTCTTTGCCAAACATTTCTTGAACAAAATAGTATAGAGTTTGCTTTAAATCGGCAAAACTTACATTTTCATCAACATATAATCCTTCTACCTGATGAAAGAAGCAATGTGCACGTGCACTAATGGTTTCGTTGCGGTATACACGACCCGGACAAATAACCCGAATAGGCGGTTTTTGTTGTTCCATTACCCTTGCTTGTACGCTACTGGTATGGGTTCTTAATAACCATGCCGGATTTTGATGAATATAAAAAGTATCCTGCATATCGCGGGCCGGATGGTCTTCCGGTAAATTCATGGCGCCAAAGTTGTGCCAATCGTCTTCAATTTCTGGGCCTTCTGCAACAGCAAATCCCAAACGTTGAAAAATAGTGATAATTTGATGGCGTACAACACTTAGCGGGTGTAATGTGCCTATTGGTAGGGAATTGCCCGGTAAACTCCAGTCGGTATTGCCTATAGTAGCTGAAGCTGTATTACTAAGCAAAGCAAAAGATTGGAATCTTTCTTCAACCAACAATTTAAACTCATTCAATAATTGGCCTGCAGCTCGCTTTTGTTCGGCTGGCACCTGCTTCATTTCACCCATTAAATTTTTTACCAAACCTTTGGTTCCCAAATATTTAATGCGAAATGCTTCTACATCTTCAGCATTTTGAGGGGTAAACCCTAGTATTTCTTTTTTGTAGTTTTCTAATTTTGCCGCTAATTGTTCCATTTGGCGAAGATAAAGAAATGAAAGCATCTGCTATAGGGGCAACAGTAGGATTTTTACCACCAAAATAAACCGTTATTTTCAAAAAATAGCAATCAACTGCTTAAATACCTACATTTGCCTTTGATGAATGTAGATAACATGGAATACAACACCGCAAGAAGCTTATTAAGTATGCGGGAATATGGAAGGCATATTCACAAAATGGTTGAGTATGTAATGACCATAGAAGACCGCCAAAAGCGCAATGAACAAGCAAAAGCTGTTATAGAATTGATGGGCTTTTTAAACCCGCATTTACGCAATGTAGAAGATTTTAGACACATGCTTTGGGATCACTTATTTTTTATCAGTGATTTTAAATTAGATGTGGATAGCCCTTATCCTATACCTCAAAAAGAAACATATAAAGCTAAATCAGACCCTTTACCTTATCCTAAACACAAACCCAAATATTCGCATTTAGGTAAGAATTTAGAAGTGGTAATTGATAAAGCATTGAAAGAAGAAAATCCGGAAAAAAAGGCCGGTTTTGCCAATGCCATTGCTTATTATATGAAGTTGGCCTATAGCAACTGGCACAAAGAATTGGTGCATGATGATGCTATACGAAGTGAATTGGATAGCATTACCGGTGGTGCATTAGAGTTTAGTAACACACCTTATATTAAACATCGCAATCAAAATTTTGAACGCGATGATTATGCCCGTACAAGTAATAATGGGCGTAGACAACAAAACTTCAGTAACAGAAATAATAATAATCAACGCAATAATAATAACGGTAACAGAAATGGCGGTAATGCCGCAAATCGCAATAGTAATCAACGCGATAACCGTAATGCCGGACAACGCGATACCCGTACCAATAACTTTAAAAAAAGATATTGATACCTTATTCTGCCAATTATTAAAAATATTTCATGCAAAGAGAGCTGTCTATGATAGCTCTCTTTAATTTTGAGCCATTATTTTAAAACAATTGTTTATGCACGCATTTGAAGTGATAGGGGGTAAAAAATTACAGGGCGAAATTGTACCGCAAGGTGCTAAAAATGAGGCACTTCAAATTTTAGCTGCCGTTTTGCTTACACCAGAAACAGTTACCATTCATAATATTCCGGATATTGTTGATGTAAATATTTTAATTGATTTACTGGCCGATATGGGTGTAACGGTACAGCGCTTGGGTAGGCATAGCTGTAGTTTTACAGCATCAAATGTAAATACTGATTATCTTTCATCTGAAGCATTCAGAAACAAAGGCAGTAAATTACGAGGCAGTGTTATGTTGGCCGGTGCTATGTTGGGGCGTTACAAAAAAGCCTATTTGCCCAAACCCGGTGGCGATAAAATTGGCAGAAGAAGGTTAGATACCCACATTATTGGTTTTGAAAAATTAGGTGCCAGTTATGTATATGAAGAAAAATTAGCTTGTTTTAAACTTTCCGCTACAGCATTACAAGGCGCTTTTATGTTATTAGATGAACCTTCGGTTACCGGTACTGCTAATATTATTATGGCAGCAGTATTAGCAGAGGGCACTACTTCTATTTATAATGCAGCTTGCGAACCCTACATTCAACAACTCTGTAAAATGTTGAATAGAATGGGTGCCCGTATTACGGGTATTGGCAGTAATTTATTACAAATAGAAGGAGTAGACACTTTAAGTGGAACAGAACATACCCTATTGCCCGATATGATTGAAGTGGGCAGTTTTATTGGCTTGGCAGCTATGACGCAAAGTAATATTACCATAAAAGGTGCCGGAGTTCAACACTTGGGTATTATACCTGAAAAATTTCAGCAGTTGGGTATTCATTTGGAAATAAATGGTGATGACATTATTATTCCTGAGCAAGAAATATATGAAATTCAAACTTATTTAGATGGGGGTATTCTTACTATTTATGATCATCCTTGGCCCGGATTTACCCCTGATTTACTTAGCATTGTATTGGTAGTGGCTATCCAAGCAAGGGGTAGTGTACTGGTTCACCAAAAAATGTTTGAGAGTCGTTTGTTTTTTGTAGATAAATTAATTGATATGGGCGCACAAATTATACTATGCGATCCACACCGGGCTACAGTTATTGGTTTGGCAAGAAAAAATAAATTAAAAGGTATTACCATGAGTAGTCCTGATATTAGAGCCGGACAAGCTTTGTTAATTGCAGCACTGAGTGCAGAAGGTACCAGCATTATCCAAAATATTGAACAAATAGACCGTGGTTATCAATATATTGATGAACGTTTAAGGCATATTGGTGCCCAAATTAAAAGAATAGATTAAGCTCTTTAAGCATATACTTGCTTTATAAACTGTTGGTAATATTCTATGTGTTTTAATGAATAATCAAACTAATTTAGTTTTATGTAATTTGTGTGGTAGCTATTACTTCTGCCATGGCTGTGTGTTAGCATAAGCCTGAATTGATAAGGCATTGTTAACTTTAATTTATTTTTTCATCTATTCTTTTTTTACCTCACTAATTCTTTATAACTTACCATCTTACACGGCTTAATTATAGTTGGATTGTATTACATACAATGTAGTGTAAAAATGTAAAAATATATGGAAAAAAAATTACTCAATCAGGTGGCTGTTATTACAGGTGCCAATAGTGGTATAGGTGCAGGTGTAGCGGCAGCTTTAGCCGGTGCCGGGGCAACAGTAGTTATTAATTACCCTTTTCCTGCATTGCAATCGGCTGCGGAATCAGTGTTAAAAAATATTACCGATCAGGGGGGAAAGGGTATGGTATTTTGTTGCGATGTAAGTAAAGAAACAGAAGTGCAGAAAATGTTTGCCCAAGTTGTTCAGCAGTACGGCACCGTTGATATTTTGGTAAACAATGCCGGCATACAAAAAGATGCCCCATTTGAAGAAATGACTTTAGAACAATGGAACGCAGTATTAGGTATTAATTTAACCGGACAGTTTTTATGCGCTCGTGAAGCTATTCGCGAATTTTTACGCCGTGGAATTGATACCTCAAAAAGTAAAGCAGCAGGAAAAATTATTTGTATGAGTAGCGTGCATGAGGTAATACCATGGGCCGGACATGCTAATTATGCTACCAGTAAAGGGGGTATAATGATGCTGATGAAAAGTATTGCACAGGAGTTTGCTCCCAAAAAAATACGTATAAACAGTATTTGTCCGGGTGCCATACAAACACCTATTAACCGGTCAGCTTGGGATACACCGGAAGCCTTACAGAAATTATTAACACTTATTCCATACCAGCGCATTGGCGAACCCGATGATATTGGTAAAGCAGCAGTTTGGCTGGCTAGCGATGATAGTGATTATGTTACCGGCACTTCATTATTTGTAGATGGTGGAATGACGTTATATCCTGGTTTTTCTACCAATGGATAATTTTTTTTGCTAACCTGAAATATGTGACATGAATCCTGAACAGAACAGAATAAACAACGAAGATTGGCGACTTTGGGGGCCTTATCTCTCTAATAGGCAATGGGGTACCGTTCGCGAAGATTATAGCGCTAATGGCGATGCTTGGAATTATATTTCTCACAATATGGCGCGCAGTAAAGCCTACCGTTGGGGCGAGGA
>JAGWPI010000187.1 GCA_028877005.1 Bacteroidota bacterium
AATATACAATACCAATAAACTAATAATAAAAAGTGCCAATCCAATTTTAAGGGTATTTCTGGGTGTGCCTTTATCACTTAATTTACCTACAAATGGTGCTGTAATAGCACCGGCTGCACCGGCAATTCCAAATAATCCTATTTGGTGGGTTGCATAATGAAATGGTGCATTTGAAAGATGTAAAACCATGGTCGTCCAGAAACTACCAAAAACAGCAAAGCAGCACATGTTAATGGCAGTGGCTTCTCTTAAAATAGGTTGTGTTTTTATGAGATGAATAAGCGATTGCATCAAATGTCCATAATGTCCTTCAAATACAACTTTATTTTTAGGAAATCTTTGATGCATAAAAAATGCTAAGAAAATACATAAAATTGCTGCTATCCAAAACATACTTCGCCAGCCTAACCATTCAGCTATTGCGCCACTTAAAGTTCTAGATAGTAAAATACCCACCAATAAACCACTCATTACAGTACCAACTACTTTGCCTCTTTGTGTTGGATCTGATAAGGTAGCGGCAAGTGGTAAAATAAGTTGTGGAACAATAGATCCAACGCCAACAAAAAAGCAACAGATTTGCAGTACAAAAAAACTTGGTGAAATTGCAACTCCAATTAAAGCAAAAATGGCTAAGATAGTGGTGGCAATAATTTGCTTACGACGTTCCATCATATCACCCAAAGGAACTAAAACCAATAATCCTGCTGCATAACCTGCTTGAGTTAAATAAGTAGTACTTCCTGCTACATTTTCGGGAACATGAAACTGATGTGCGATTAAAACAATAAGTGGTTGAATATAATAAATATTGGCAACAATTAAACCTGTACAAATGGCCATTAAAACCACATCTTTCTTTTGTAAATGCATGGCGCAAAATTGGTGATATTGTTTATTGCCAGCAAATTGATTTTAACAGTTGACTGGTTTATGTAGCTTAATGTATTCAATGATATTGGGAATTAAAAGATATTTTAAATTATTAAAGAATTGATAAAAATAATTTAAAATAATATTAAATTTAGGCAATAAAATTTTCTTCATTTTTTCACCAAAACTAAGTTTATGCAAAACAAATCTGTTTTCTTGCTTTTGTGTTGGCTGCTTTTACTATTGCCCACACTAGCATTTTCTCAGCAAAAAAACATTAATGGAAAAATTACAGATCAGAATGGGAACCCGGTAGCAGGGGCAAATATTGCTGTAAAAGGAAGCACTATTGGAACTATGAGTGATGCACAGGGAAACTTTTCTTTAAAAGTAACTGTAGGTGCTACAATTGAAATTAGTTTTACAGGGTTTAGAACACAATCTTTTAAAATTACAAATGAAACTAATGCTTTTAATATTGTATTAAAAGAGGATTATGCTCGTTTAGATGAGGTAGTCGTTACAGGTTTAGCAACAACTGTTAAAAGAAGTAATGCAGCTAATGCTGTAGCAGTGATAGGAGCCAGAGAGTTGGCGGGCACAGCACCTGCACAAACATTTGATGCTGCCTTAAATGGTAAAGTGGTTGGTGCAAATATTGTTTCAAATTCAGGTGCACCTGGTGGTGGAACATCTATTAAGTTAAGAGGTGTAACAACTATCTTCGGTAATTCACAACCGTTATTTGTGGTAGATGGCGTAATAGTAAACAATTCAGCTACATCGGCCGGGTTAAATGCAGTAACGGCAGCAGCAGCAGCGGGTAATTCATCCAATCAAGATAATGCCTCTAATAGAATTGCTGATTTAAATCCGGAAGATATTCAAAGTGTTGAAGTATTAAAGGGGGCGTCGGCTGCCAGTATTTACGGTGCACAAGCTGCAGCTGGTGTTGTAATTATAACAACTAAAAGGGGGCGCGCCGGTAAAACAAGGTTTAATTTATCGCAAGACGTTGGTTATAATTCTATTATAAAATATTTAGGTCAAAGACCTTTAACCGATAAAATAGTACAAGATCAGGGATGGGATGTAGCCGCTTATGATGCTGCAAAAGCAGCAGGTAAATTATATGATTATGAAAAAGTAATGTACGGTGAAAAAGGATTTATTCGTGATTCCCGATTGTCAATGAGTGGTGGTAATGATAAAACTACCTTTTATATGGCCGGGGGGTTGCGCAATGAGGATGGTATTATAAAAGGTACAGGATATGCTAATAACTCCCTGC
>JAGWPI010000008.1 GCA_028877005.1 Bacteroidota bacterium
CTGCACATGGCTGCCGATGCATTGGTATCATTGGGTGTTGTGGTAGCGGGCATTGTTATTGTATACACCGGTTGGTATTGGCTAGATGCTGTTATTGGTATAGCCATTGCTATTGTTATTTTAATCAGCACAATTGGTTTACTCAAAAACAGTTTCAATTTATCTATCGATGCTGTTCCCGAAGGAATTCATTTGGCAGATATTCAAAAAAAAATGGAGGCTGTACCCGGTGTTATTGAAGTACATCACTTGCATATTTGGGCTATTAGCACTACTTATAATGCGCTAACGGCACATGTAGTAATAGCCGAAACAGCTAATATGCAAACCATTACTTCTATTAAGCAAACCATTAGGCACATCTTAGAACATGAAAACATTCAACACAGTACACTAGAATTTGAAATAAACTGCGAAAATTGTAAAGATGAAATCTAAATCAAATAAAATTAAGCTACTATATTTATTAGGTAGTATATTTATCCTTCCGGTAGCATATAGTCAAAATCCGTCTATTAAAGTAATAGATACAGATTTTTCAAAAGGAAGATTAACCCACCAACAACCAATTACATTGCAAGATGCAGAAAAATTACACGGTCATTTATGTGATGGATTGGTAGTGGGCTTTTTAGGTTTAAAAGAAGGGCTGTATTCCTTGTACCCCGATAGTATTATTGACCGAACAAATACCCGTATTGTTAGCAAATCTTCGCCCTGCTTAACAGATATTGCTGTTTTTTTAACGGGTGGCAGGTACCAATTCAATACTTTTTATGTAAACGACAGTTTGCCCTATATGTTTGTTGTTCAAAGAATAGATAATGGTAAAGCAGTGGGCATAAAACTGAAACCCGGCATAAAGCCAAGCCGCATTGACGAAATGGGTAATAAGGCCGTTCATCAATTATTGAGTAGCTGCGAGCTAGATGAACTAAAACAGTTAGAACAAAATTTCTCAAACCAATTATTGTCTACACCCCCTACCTCAGCATTTACCATAGTACCTATTCCCAATTTTGAATGGCAACCACAACCCAATCATCATTTTATTAAAACAGATATCATTAACAAAGTTGTACCAACATGTAACAAAAATTAATGTATATGGAACCACATTTTTATCAGGTAGATGTAACTTGGAATTCAGAACGCAAAGGCGTAATGTGTTCACCGGAATTAAATAAAGAAGCAGGCAGTTGTATTGAAGTGGCCACCCCGCCGGATTTCCCCAAGGGCATGCCCGGCATTTGGTCGCCCGAACATTTGTTTACTGCTGCTGTCAGCAGTTGTTTAATGACTACCTTTTTAGCTGTTGCCGAAAATTCAAAATTAGCGTATACCCATTTTAGTTGCCGCTCAAAAGGAAAATTAGAACAAGTAGACGGGAAATTTATGATGAGTGAAGTACTGCTGGAACCAACCCTTGTTATCACCGATGAAAAAGACCGCGAACGGGCCGAAAGGGTATTGCAAAAATCTGAAGCAGCCTGCTTAATTTCTAACTCGGTTAAATCTACCATCACCATGGTACCTACTATTGTGGTACAAGCCAACCCGGCTTAATAGGGTTACTTAGCTTTATGGCCGCCAAGTATAACTACCAACAGTTATAGGTGGCTACATGGCAAAAAAGTACCCAATTAATTGGCATACAATACCCAATATTAAACCGGCATATACTTCTTGCGTGGTATGGTCGCTTACTATAAGGCGGCTGGTAGCCACTAACCCGGTAATAATGGCTGTAATGCTAATGGCTAAGCCCATGGGTGTTTGGTAAAAAAAAGAAAGCAAAATCATGGCAGTTAATAAACTACCCATGGCAATACCATGCAAACTTATTTTAATAAAATTATTAATCACCAAGCCTATAGAGGTAGAAATGAATATGCCAAAATAAAAATATTGTAATGCCTCCGGCTGATTGGTCATATTTTTACTGAGATAATACATCCACCAGTAAAAAAACATGGTAATCATATATGGGGCAATGCGCTCTTTAGCCGTTCTTAAATAAATGCTGGATGCAAATTTTAATTTGTACAATAAAAACACTGCAAATGCCGGAAAAAAAGCCGTCATCCAAAATACACTAAACACTTTTAGTTTTAACTGAAATAAACTAATGTCGGTAAATAAAAATGGAAAACGATACACCAAATACAAAAAAAAGTAAGTGGGAATAAATAATGGGTGAAACAAGTACGAAAGCACTTTAGCCGGAAATACCAGCCATAAACTTTTTACCGGCGTAATATATTCTTGTTGATTATTGGCTACCATATTATAATTGTTTACGCAAACGGGCTACCGGTATATTTAATTGTTCGCGATATTTGGCTACCGTGCGCCGGGCAATATTATATCCTTTTTGGTTCAGCATATCGGTTAATACCTCATCACTTATTGGTTTGCGTTTGTCTTCATTTTCAATAAAATCACTCAATATTTTTTTTACTTCTCTTGTACTCACTTCTTCCCCACTATCGGTACTTAAACTTTCACTAAAAAAATATTTTAAGCGGTAAGTACCAAATTCTGTTTGTACAAATTTACTGTTGGCTACCCGGCTTACTGTTGAAATATCAAGCCCGGTTTTCTCTGCAATGTCTTTTAATATCATGGGCTTTAAATTGGTTTCATCGCCCGTTAAAAAAAATTCTTTTTGGTGGTTCATAATTGCTTCCATGGTTAACACTAAGGTTTGCTGCCTTTGTTTAATCATATCTATGAACCATTTAGCGGCATCAATTTTTTGCTTTATAAACAATACCGCTTCTTTTTGACGTTTGTCTTTTTTACTACCCTTTTCATATTCCCGCATCATTTCACGGTAGGTATCACTAATGCGCAAATCGGGGGCATTTTTGTTATTTAAACTTAACTCTAAGCGGCCGGCATTATTAAAAATAAAAAAATCGGGAATAATGTAACTGTCTACCTTATTGGTTTCGCCTGCCGTATCGCCGGGCTTAGGATTTAGTTTAATAATTTGTTGTATTACTTCCTTCAAAACATCATCACTTAGGTTCATGCCCCGCTGAATTTTTTCGTAATGCTTTTTAGTAAACTCGTCAAAATATTTTTTTAAAATTTCAATGGCTAACGTTACCGACTTGCCTTCGTTCTTTTTTCTTTCTAACTGCAACAACAAACATTCTTGTAAATCGCGTGCTGCCACACCCGGCGGATCAAATTGTTGAATTTTTTTAATTAATGTCTCTACCTCTTCTTCAGAAGTAATAATGTTTTGCCTAAATGCCAAATCATCTACAATAGAAGATAACTCGCGCCGCAAATACCCATCATCATCTAAACTGCCAATAATTTGCTCGGCTATTTTATACTGATGGTCATCTAAATGCAATAGCCCTAATTGCTGCACCAATAATTCATAAAAACTGGTTTCGCTTTTTATGTGTATTACTTTTCCATCATCTAATTCAGGATAGTTTTCATCCTTCATTTTATAATCGGC
>JAGWPI010000188.1 GCA_028877005.1 Bacteroidota bacterium
AAAATTAGCGCCATTGTTTAAATAATAAGCAAAACCATTGGGCTCATTAAAAGCAACGGTGGTATCTACCTGTCTATCATGTAGTTTACCAACAATATGCGCGTTTTGATTGGCAAATATATATTTGGTATGGTCGAAGTTAATTTCAAAAAACAAATCTTTTTTGCGGTTAATTAAAAAACCTAAACGGTAGTTGTATTGCGGTATAGAAATGGGAATGCGTAAAATACCTTCATCCCAACCAATATGATCATGTGCTTTAACGGCTTTAAAAGTGTAGTCATTGCCTAAAGCGGGCTGTACAACTTTAATGTTACTATGCGTATACCACTCTTTGTTATAACCCCACGAAAAATAAAATTCGCCTTTCCTTTCTTTTTTGTGTTTAGAGGTAGGCTGTGTTTGTGCTGCCAAAAATTGAATGCTGCCGGCCATACACATCATTACCACGGCTACTGTTCTTAATTGCTGCTTCATATATTCTATTGTATTTTGGTCTATTTGCTCTGCTTATTCCTATCCATTACCCATTTTTTGGCTCGGTTCATGGCTAATCAATATGCTAGAGTTTTTTCGGGTTATTGGAAATTGCACGCAAAAGTATTGTGTAAATGTTAACGGACAATTTTTTGATAACAATTCATTCATTTCCGTAATTTGAAATGTAAATCTTATGTTGCATGCTATTCTAATCTATTTAATGAATAGATTAGTTCAGCAATACGGACATGTTTAAAGTAGCCATATATGAAGACAAGCGAAAGAATAATACCTGCCACTCAAAATTTTTATTTAGAAGGTCCCAAGCCAAGGGTAAATGAGTTAAAGTTTGCCTGGCATGTTTTTAAAGAGTTTTTAAACAGTTTTCGTGTGCTGCACTTTGTTGGCCCTTGCATTACTGTATTTGGTAGCGCTCGCTTTAAGCCCGATCACCCTTATTACCTGGCGGCAGAGGAGTTTGGTAAACGCATTGCCAAAATGGGCTTTACTACCATGACAGGTGGCGGCCCGGGTACCATGGAGGCTGCCAATAAAGGCGCATTTGAAAACGGGGGTAAATCGGTAGGTTGTAATATAAAATTACCCTTTGAGCAAAAACTAAATCCTTATGTACATACCTCACTTACCTTTAATCATTTCTTTTCCAGAAAAGTAATGATGGTAAAATATTCCTATGCCTTTATCATTATGCCGGGGGGCTTTGGTACTATGGATGAATTTTTTGAAACGCTTACCCTAGTTCAAACCCGCACCATTACTCAATTTCCGATAGTTATTTTTGGAAAAGCATTTTATCAGCCATTGTTGCAATTTATTGAACAAATGGCTGAAGAAGGTACCATTACCCGAAGTGATATGGACTTGGTGCTGTTTACCGATGATTATGATGAGGCCATGAACCATATTAAAACATATATCCGCCAAAACTATGTACTGAAACCCAGAAAGCGTTTTTGGTGGTTGTTGGAAACAAAGTAAGCATTGTATTTAATAATACATTTGTTATTTAATGATGAAAATATACTTCTGTAAATGCCTGAATTTACTTTTTTAAAAAAAATAAGAAAAATTGTTAAAGCAATTTTTATAGGGGTTGTGGTTTTCTTTGCCCTACTCTTTACATTGCCTTTATTGTTTCCTACCACTGTTGCCAATAAAATAAAAACCTTTGCCAACAGCCATATCAATGGCCAGTTGGCTTTTACACATGTGCGCCTTTCTTTCTTTAATCATTTTCCTTCCCTTACTTTAACGTTATATGATTGTAGTTTAAAAGGTTCGGCCCCTTTTCAAAACGATACTTTAATACAGGCAAAAGAAATAGCCTTCGGCATTAATGTATCGTCATTATTATCTCATCAAATTAAAATGGATGAAGTATATGTTACCCGCGGAAATATTTGGGTAGAGGTAGATAGCGCCGGCCATCCCAACTACAATGTATGGCAATCTACCCCCAATAGTTCGCATGCCAATGCCAACGATAGTAGCAGCACCGCATTAAAAATTGAACGTATACAGATTAACAACACCAACATTACCTATAACGACCAGTCATTGCCCATGCTTATTCGGGCAAAAAAACTCAATTACCTGGGTAAGGGCGATTTAAGCAAATCTATCTTCGACTTAACTTCTACCTTACAGATTGATTCATTAGATATTGATTATAACAACAACCATTATATTGGCTCAAAAAAATTAACCGCCAAACTTATTACCAAAATTAATACCCATTCATTAAGCTTATTGTTCCAAAAAAATGACTTAGTCTTAAACCAACTGCCCTTTCATTTTAAAGGTCAATTTGATTTTTTGAAAGATGGGTATCAAATGGATTTTAACCTGCAATCCGATCATGCCGATTTATATGATGTATTAAGTGCTATTCCGCCAGAATACAATACATGGTTTAGTAAAATGGATGCGAAGGGTGCTACAAATATCACCGCCTCTTTAAAAGGATTGTACCGTGCCGCCGATAATACCATGCCTTCCTTTACTTTTCATGCAGATGTACACGATGGTTATTTAGATCATGAAAAAGCACCTGCACCCATTACCCAACTTAATGCAGTACTCAATGTACAACTGCCGCAACTAAATATGGATAGCTTGCAACTGCAATTAGATACTTTGCATTTTACCATGGACAAAAGTTATTGCCGTGCATCTGCGCATATTACCGGTCTTTCCCAACCATTTATACAAGCACACATTCAATCAGATATTAATTTGCAACAACTGCAACAATCGCTGGGAATTGCATCCCTGCAAATGCGTGGCCGTTATTTGTTGCAAGCCCATGCCTCCGGTTATTACCAAACCAAAATAGTACCTGCCGGTTTGCGTAAGGTAGATACCGTTATTAGCAGTATTCCGGTATTCTCACTACATTCCTCCTTAGCCAATGGCTATATTAAATTGGCGCAAATGCCCCAAGCCATAGATACCTTGCATTTTACATTAAATGCCCAATGTAATGATGGACAGTACCGGCATACACAAGTGGCTATTCAAAACCTATATACCCGTGCTATGGATAATCATGTAAAGGGTAATTTGTCATTTACCGCTTCGCTTCCTGCGCAAGTACAAGCTCAATTAGATGCGTTGGTACATTTGGATGAAGTGCAACAGTTTTTTCCCATTCAACCCTATGTGTTAAAAGGGCTATTCACATGCCAACTTACTGCTCATGGAACGGTTAATCCCGCAAAAAAAATATTGCCGATGATACAAACCCGTTTGCAAATTGCCAACGGCAGTATTTTAACACCTTATTATCCAAACCCTATTGAAGGGATTGATGTGCAAGCTACCATTGCCAACAGCAGTGGTAATTATAGGGATATGCAAATCAGTATTTTGCCGGTTCGTTTATCTGTAGAAGGGCAGCCGTTTTTATTGCGCTTACAACTTCAAAACTTTAATAACTTATCGTATAGTATTTACAGCAATGGTACCCTTAATCTCAATACCTTGTATCGGGTATTTCATGTGTCGGGTTATCGTTTCAATGGTATGCTACAAACCCACCTTACTATGCAGGGGCACCAGTCTGATGTACTGGCAGGGCGTTATGCTTTGTTGTACAATAAAGGAACCATTCAAGCAAAAGAAGTACAAATTTTTTCTGATTTGTATACCCTGCCCTTTACCATTCATTCCGGAAAATTTCATTTTGAACAAGGAGATATGGTGTTTGACCAATTTAAAGCCGGCTTTGGACAATCAGATTTTACACTCAATGGTTCACTACACCATGTGTTGAATTATGTATTTAGTCAACAGCCTCTACAAGGGCAATTTTCGCTGCAAAGCCATTTGGTAAATGTAGATCAGTTTATGGCATTTACGCCGGCCACTAAGGCAGTAGCTTCACCTACTACACCCACTTATGGGGTGGTGATGGTACCTGATTATCTATCCCTCTCTTTACAAGCCCATGCCGATAAAGTAGTGTATAATGGTATACCGTTAAATAGTTTAAAGGGTACGGTGGTGATAGATAGTGGTGCTATTCAATTAAAAGATGTACAAGCAGGTATTGTGGGCACACAAATAACTATGCAAGCCCGCTATAAGAATAAAGGCACACAAAACGCTGATTTTTCTGTTGCCATTAATGCCAAAGATTTTGATATTCAGAAAGCATATCGGCAAATTCCCATTTTCCGTCAATTGGTAACTGCAGCTGCTTATACCAAAGGTATAATTGCATTGCAATACAATTTA